>NZ_JBEXPK010000015.1:173096-195000 GCF_040612015.1 Streptomyces sp. NPDC006476
GGGATGCACCGGCGGGGCGATCGAGGTCGCCGACCGGCGATCGGAGTGTGCGGAGGGCTCAGTCCGCGAGGCCCACCAGGCTCGGGATCTCCTGCGTGGCGTACCAGAGCAGTTCGTGGTCCTCGGCCCCGTCCACCACGAACTGGGCGTCGTCGTCACCGCGGTCCGCCGCCTCCAGCGCATCAGCTGCCGCGGCCACGTCCGTCTCCGCGTCGTCGAGGTCGACGTGCACGGCGGCCGCCTTGGCCAGCGGTACGGCCTGGCTGACGCGGACCTCGCCGAGCGCGGCCGGGTCGAGTCCGCGGTCCGGGTCGGCCCAGGCCGTGCCGTCGGGCACGTCGACGGCGACCACGACCCGGCGCCGGGGAGCCCCGGCGTCGGCGGCCAGCAGACGCAGCGAGGCAAGGGCGGCGCGGTTCAGCGCCGCGTACTCCAGTTCCTCGATGTCGTCCGAGAGGTACCACTCGCGCAGCGCGGGGGTGACGGCGTAGGCGACGAGCGGCCCGGCCCCCAGCTCTCCCGTCTTGTACGCCTCGGCGAGACCGGGGAGGGTCAGGGGGACGTAGACGCGCATGTCTGGCCGCTTTCGTGATCGAGGGGCTCCGCTGGACAGGGCCTTCAGGATACGTGCGGGCGTCCCCTTTCGAGTCCCCGCCGATGACGCCGAGGCCGTCAACCCCGGGCCCGTGATTCACCCACGACCCCCGCGTGAACACGGGCCCACAACCCCCTCCATCACCCTGATAGGTGAACCTTCCGACCGCCCCGACCCGACCTTCTGCTTCCTTGCTGCCGCCATCGCGTTCCGTACAAGATCCGCAACAGGAAGTTACCGCCCGGTACCACCGCTCGGCCGGGCTCATGGACACGCTCATGGAAACGGGGACACCCATGCACAAGGTCATGACCAGGGCAGCGCACACCCGGCCGGGGACCCGCCCGCCGGGCCGCCACGACACGCGTCGCCCGGGCGGCGCCCCGCCGCGCACGCCGGGCGGAGCCTCGGCCGGGACCGCCCCGGGCGGCGGCCGCCCGCCCGGCTCCCGTACCTCCGGGCTCTCCGCCAACACGAGGCCCACGGACACCCGCCCAGCGTCGGCACCAGCCCCGACACCGGTCCCGACATCAGCGTCAGCCTCGGCTCAGGCCGCGGCTTCGGCTTCGGCGACACCCGCGGTGCCCGCCCCGCCGGTTCGGCTCCCCGTCCCGCAGCCCCGCCCCACCGACGTCTTCGCCGACCGTCTGCTCGCCGTTCTGAGCGGGCAGCGGCCCGTCCACTGGATGCTCCGGCACACCGCGGGCCGCGCCTACGACGAACTGGCCCGGCTCGCCGAACGCGGGCCCCTGCGCACCCGCGGCACCCGCCCCGTCGTCCGCGACATCGGCTACTGCGTCCCCCGCCCCGGCGCCATCGAGGCGTTCGCCCGGATCGGCGCCGGGGAGCAACTGCGCGCCATGGCCTTCCGCCTGGAGCAGGGCCCCGATCTGCGCTGGCGCTGCACGGCGGTGGAACTGGGCGGACCCCGCCCCGCACGTGCCGCCGTCGACGACTAGGCGACCGTACGCAACAGGGCCGGGTCATCCCGCGGATGACCCGGCCCTCGAGCCGCTACGACGCCTCGGGCGCCGTAGCCGCCGTCACTTCTTGCGGCGACGCCCGCCCCGCGCCTGCTTGCGGCGCTCCGCGCGCGTGAGGCCGTCGGCCTCCGAGCGCACCGGCTCCTCGTCGCCGACGAAGTCGCCCTCGATGGTGCCGCCCTCGCCGTCCACGGTCGGCGCGGAGAAGTGCAGGTTCCGTCGCTGCGGAGCGTCCAGCCCCTTCGCGCGGATCTCCGGACGCCCACCCGCCTGGGCCGGCACCGCGTCCTGCTTCTCCATGTCGACCGGAGCGGCGTCCTCGACCAGGACCTCCTCGACCTGCTGCTCGACCTGGACCTCCAGGTTGAACAGGTAGCCGACGGACTCCTCCTTGATGCCCTCCATCATCGCGGTGAACATGTCGAAGCCCTCGCGCTGGTACTCGACCAGCGGGTCCTTCTGCGCCATCGCGCGCAGGCCGATGCCCTCCTGGAGGTAGTCCATCTCGTAGAGGTGCTCGCGCCACTTGCGGTCCAGGACCGACAGCACGACCCGGCGCTCCAGCTCACGCATGATCTCGGAGCCGAGCTGCGCCTCCCGCGCCTCGTACTGCTCGCGGATGTCGTCCTTGATGGACTCGGAGATGAACTCGGCGGTCAGACCGGCCCGGTCGCCGGCGGCCTCCTCCAGCTCCTCCACCGTGATCCGCACCGGGTAGAGCTGCTTGAAGGCGCCCCACAGCCGGTCGAGGTCCCAGTCCTCCGGGAAGCCCTCGGCGGTCTCCGCGGCCACGTACGCGTCGATCGTGTCGTCCATGAAGTGGCCGACCTGCTCCTGCAGGTCCTCGCCCTCCAGGACGCGGCGCCGCTCGCCGTAGATGACCTCACGCTGACGGTTGAGGACCTCGTCGTACTTCAGGACGTTCTTACGGGTCTCGAAGTTCTGCTGCTCGACCTGCGACTGGGCGGACGCGATCGCGCGCGTGACCATCTTGTTCTCGATCGGCACGTCGTCCGGGACGTTCGCCATCGACATCACGCGCTCGACCATCTGGGCCTTGAACAGCCGCATCAGGTCGTCACCGAGGGACAGGTAGAAGCGGGACTCGCCGGGGTCGCCCTGACGACCGCTGCGACCGCGCAGCTGGTTGTCGATACGGCGCGACTCGTGCCGCTCGGTGCCCAGCACGTACAGCCCGCCGAGCTCCTCGACCTCTTCCTTCTCGGCCTTGACCGCCTGCTCGGCCCGCTCCAGGGCCGCGGGCAGGAACTGCGCCCACTCCTCGATGTGCTCCTCGGGGTCGAGGCCGCGCTGGCGCAGCTCCGCCTCGGCGAGGTCCTCGGGGTTGCCGCCGAGCTTGATGTCCGTACCACGGCCGGCCATGTTGGTGGCCACCGTGACGGCGCCCTTGCGGCCGGCCTGGGCGACGATCGTCGCCTCCCGGTCGTGCTGCTTGGCGTTCAGCACCTCGTGCTGGATGCCGCGCTTGGACAGCTGCTGCGAGAGGTACTCCGACTTCTCGACCGACGTCGTACCGACGAGGATCGGCTGGCCCTTCTCGTGCTTCTCGGCGATGTCGTCGACGACCGCCTCGAACTTCGCGACCTCGGTGCGATAGATGAGGTCCGACTGGTCCACGCGGATCATCGGCTTGTTGGTCGGGATCGGGACCACGCCGAGCTTGTAGATCTGGTGGAACTCGGCGGCCTCGGTCATCGCCGTACCGGTCATGCCGGAGAGCTTCTTGTAGAGGCGGAAGAAGTTCTGCAGGGTGATCGTGGCGAGCGTCTGGTTCTCGTCCTTGATGTCCACCCCTTCCTTCGCCTCGATCGCCTGGTGCATGCCCTCGTTGTAACGGCGGCCGGCGAGGATACGGCCGGTGTGCTCGTCGACGATCATGACCTCGCCGTCGATGACGACGTAGTCCTTGTCCTTCTTGAAGAGCTCCTTGGCCTTGATGGCGTTGTTCAGGTAGCCCACCAGAGGCGTGTTCACCGACTCGTAGAGGTTGTCGATGCCCAGCCAGTCCTCGACCTTGGTGACACCGGACTCGTGGATGGCGACCGTGCGCTTCTTCTCGTCGACGTCGTAGTCGCCGGTCTCCTCAACGCCCTTGAGCGGGTTGCCGGCCTCGCCGCGCTTGAGGCGCAGCACCAGCTTGGCGAAGTCGCCGTACCACTTGGTGGCCTGGTCGGCGGGGCCGGAGATGATCAGCGGCGTACGGGCCTCGTCGACGAGGATGGAGTCGACCTCGTCGACGATGGCGAAGTTGTGCCCGCGCTGGACGAGTTCGTCCTTCGCCCACGCCATGTTGTCGCGCAGGTAGTCGAAGCCGAACTCGTTGTTCGTGCCGTACGTGATGTCGCACTCGTACTGCTCGCGGCGCTGCGCCGGCGTCATGTTGGAGAGGATGCAGCCGACGCTCAGGCCGAGGAACTTGTGGACGCGGCCCATCATCTCGGAGTCGCGCTCGGCCAGGTAGTCGTTGACCGTGATGAGGTGGACGCCGTCACCGGAGAGCGCGTTCAGATACGCGGGCAGGGTGCCGACCAGGGTCTTGCCCTCACCGGTCTTCATCTCGGCCACATAGCCGAGGTGCAGGGCTGCACCACCCATCAGCTGCACGTCGTAGTGCCGCTGGCCGAGGACGCGCTTGGCGGCCTCGCGCACGGTGGCGAACGCCTCGGGCAGCAGGTCGTCCAGGCTCTCGCCGTCGGCGTAGCGCTGCTTGTACTCATCGGTGAGGGCCCGCAGCTCGGCGTCGGAGAGGTCGACGAAGTCCTCTTCGATGGAGTTGACCTGGTCCGCGATGCGGTGCAGCTTGCGCAGGATCTTGCCTTCGCCTGCACGCATGATCTTCGAGAGGACGGACACGGGGGTTGGTCTCCTTGCCGGTCGGGCCTGGGACGGTCGGTTTCCATTTGGCTTACTGAGCAACGGCCATCGTATGCGAGGACCAGCCCCGGTCGGGAGGCCTGCTGTGACGACGACCTTTCAGCACTCGGCGCACCGCCTCAAATCTTCTTCAAAGCGGGCAACGGACGGGTTCACAGGGGACAACGGACGGGCCCCGCGGATGGTGCCGGATCCCGCCGACGAATTGCGCGAATTGTGATCACCCGCTCACGCTCGGCTAAAGGATGGCGCCCCGCACCCAGCCCCGAGCAGAATCGGCCGATGGAACCCGTGACGCTCACCACCGCCCGTCTGCTTCTGCGCACGGTCGGCCCGCAGGACACCGAAGCGGTGCACGCCGCCGCCCAGGACCCCGACATCCAGCGCTGGACCACCATCCCCTCCCCCTACCTGCCCGAGCACGCGCGCAGCTTCACACAGGAGATCGTCCCCGAGGGCTGGGCCAACGGCTCGATGCTCACCTTCGGCCTCTTCCTCCCCGAAGGGGAGGAACTGGTGGGCATGCTCGGCCTGACCATGCGTTCCCTGGGCACCGCCGAGATCGGGTTCTGGGCCGCCAAGGAGCACCGGGGCAACGGCTACGTCACCGAGGGCGCCGTCGAGGTCTCCCGCTGGGCGTTCACCCAGCTGTCGGTCGACCGAGTGGAATGGCGCGCGGAGGTCGGCAACAGACCCTCCCGCGCGGTGGCGGAGCGCGCCGGTTTCGTCATCGAGGGCACCCTGCGCTCCGCGATCATCCACGGAGGCGTACGCCGTGACGCCTGGGTGGGCGCCCTGCTGCCCTCGGACCTGGGGCTGCCGTCGACGGCCCCCCACCTGCCGGCGCGGGTACAACCCGAGTGACCCACGCCGAGCCCAACCCGGGGCACCCGTCGACGAATCCCCAGTTCAGCCGCCACTGTCAGTCCCGCCCCCTATCGTGCGAACCATGACGACCCCGCGCCCCACCACCGACCTCTCGGCAGACGAGGCCCGCCGCATCGCCCTGCGCGCCCAGGGCCTGCTCGGCGCACCCGACCGCAAGGCAGGCGTCCGCGGCATCCTCCGCCACCTCGGCGCGGTCCAGCTGGACACCATCTCGGTCCTGGCCCGCTCCCACGAACTCATCCCGTACGCCCGCCTGGGCGCGGTGGGCCGCAGAACGGTCGAGGACGCCTACTGGAACACCGCGGCGACCGGCGAACCCCACGCCTTCGAGTACTGGTCGCACGCCGCGTGCATCCTCCCCGTCGAGGAGTGGCCCCACTTCGCCTTCCGCCGCCGCGCCTACCGGTCCCGCCCGCACTGGAACCACGAACTCCCCGACGGCACCTACGACCAGGTCGTCAAACAGCTCCGTGCCGAAGGCCCCCTCACCGCCACCGAGTTGGGCGGCGCCAAGCGCACCAGCGAATGGTGGGACTGGTCCGGCGCGAAGGTCGCCGTGGAGCGGGCCCTGATGTACGGCGAGGTGGTGTGCGTGCAGCGCCGCGGCTGGAAGCGGGTGTACGACCTGGCCGAGCGGGCGATCCCGGAGCCGCTGCTGCACGACGAGCTGGACGACACGGAGTGCCTGCGCCGCCTGGTCCGCCTGGCCGGCCAGTCCCTGGGTGTCGGCACGCGCGCGGACATCGCCGACTACCACCGTCTCAAGGGCGAGCAGGTCGACGCGGTCATCGCCGACTCGGGCCTGGTCCCGGTCACGGTCGAGGGCTGGGGCAAACCGGCCTGGGCCGACCCGGCGGCCTTGGAGACACCTCCGCGCGGCCGCCACCGCACCACGCTGCTGTCGCCCTTCGACTCCCTCGTCTGGGAGCGGGCGCGCACGGAGCGGATCTTCGGCTTCACGCACCGTCTGGAGGCCTACGTCCCCAAACCGAAGCGCGTGTACGGCTACTTCGCGATGCCCGTCCTGGCCGGCGGCCGGCTCGTCGGCCGCGTCGACCCCGCCCGCGAAGGTGCCACGCTGATCGCACGGCAAGTCACCCTGGACGGACCCAAGGTGGTCCCGGCCGTCGCGGAAGCACTGGTGGAGGCAGCGAGTTGGGTGGGCTGCACGAGCGTACGCGTCGAGCGGGTGGACGCCCCGGAGCTGCACGAGCCGCTCACCAAGGAGGTGACCCGGGCGCTCATCGCCGCTCTGCGCTGAACCAGGCCCCGCGGGCTCCCGTCAGCGGATCTCGAGGATCTTCTCCCGCATCGCGTACACCACCGCCTCCATCCTGGAGTGCAGCTGCAGCTTCTCCAGGATGTTGCGCACATGGTTCTTCACGGTGTTCTCGGAGATGAACAACTCCTTGGCGATGTCCCGGTTGTTCATGCCCGTGGCGACGAGCTTGAGGACCTCCAGTTCACGGTCCGTCAGCCGCGGCGCGGGCACCAGCCGACGCTCGTCGGTGCGCTGGATCATCGACTTGAACTCGGTGAGGAGCTTCGACGCCATGGAGGGACTGATCTGCGACTGCCCGTCGGCGACCGCGCGAATGGCCGTGGCCACTTCGTCCGTCGAGATCTCCTTCAGGAGATAACCGGTCGCACCCGCCTTGATCGCGTCGTAGAGGTCGGCCTCCTCGTCGCTGATCGTCAGCATGATGATCTTGGCGCTGGGAGCGACCTCCTTGATGGAGGTGCACGCCTCGATCCCGCCCCGCTTGGGCATCCGTACATCCATCAGGACGATGTCGGGCAGCAGGTCGGCGGCCTTGTCGACGGCCTCCGCGCCGTCCCCGGCCTCGCCCACGACCTGGATGTCCTCCTCGGCCGCGAGCACGATCTCCAGACCACGGCGGAAGAGAGCGTGGTCGTCCACGACCAGGACTCTGATCGGCTCCTTGCGTGGAGAGCCCGCGTCCGGGCCCATGCCGACGACGCCACCGTCGGCATCCTCGTCCCGCATCGGTCCGAAGCTGTCCGCCATCGTTCCTCCCCCTGAAGGCTGTGGCCTGTGGTGCTGTGCCATCCGCCAACCCAAGGCAACGGCCCACCGGTTGAGCCGCTGAGGCCATGATTCCATGCCCGGGCGACAACGCGGTGACAGAGCGGGACGCGAAGTGGTCGCACACCGGTGCCCCTGGGGGCGCACAGGCGCTCCAGGGGCACCGGCACAACTGTCAGCCGCGAGGGTCAGCCACCCAACGTGCCACCGGGCGCGGGAGACTGCGCCTGGGCGACCATCGGGTCCGTGCTGAGGTGGATGACGCCGTAGTCGTACGCGTGCCGCCGGTAGACGACACTCGGTTCCTTCGTCTCGGAGTCGACGAACAGATAGAAGTCGTGGCCGACCAGCTCCATCTCGTAGAGGGCCTGGTCGAGCGTCATCGGGGAGGCGACGTGGGTCTTCTCGCGGACGACGAGGGGGCCTTCGCCCTTCACTTCCAGCGAGCCGATCTTCCTGGTGGGTACGCCGTCGGTGTCTTCCTCGTGGACGGCCTGGCCGTTCCCGTTGAGCGTCGCCGCGCCAGGGACGTGGTCGGGGACCTCGGCCGCCGAGATCCGACGCGCGCCACGGCGCGAGAACCGCTTGTCGTGCTGCTTGCGCAGCCGGGCGTCCAGCTTCTCCGCCGCCAGGTCGAGCGCCGCGTACGGATCGCTGGCCGCCGCCTCCGCCCTGATCACCGGACCGCGGGAGCGGAGCGTGATCTCCACTCGGTCACAACGGTCGGCTTGTCGGGGGTTGGGCTCCTTGGACACCTCGACGTCGAGGCTGATCACCTTGCCATCGAGCTTCTGGATCTTCTCCAGCTTCAGCTTCTCGGCCACGTGCTTGCGGAACCGCTCAGGCACCTCGGTCTTGCGGCCCTTGACGACGATGTCCACGCAGAACTCCGTTCCCGGATCGCTCCGCCTCGCTGCGGAGCGTCTCCCTTTTGCACCAGGCTCCGGTGATCTCCGGAACCTACGGACTCGGTGACGTCCACCTCCTCCCCCGCGGGCAAGATCTCCACTCCACCAGCGCGGGTGATGGTGAAAACCCGCAGCACGGCACTCGGGTACGTGAGGCGTGGCCTGCGCCTTTCCTCACAACCGAACATATCTCGCCCGGACGGATGTCGTCACCCTCTACCGCGGCGTACCTCCGTTCAGGTGAATTGACCCTGTCATTACCTGCAACGATGCAAGTGCACAGTCAGTTCCGGTTTGTTTCGAAAGAGTCCGGCGACGCCGCGACCACAGCCGCGCAGATCAGGTCACCGGCGCTGCTCGCACCAGCCCCTCCCCGCCCGTCGCGCACAAGGTCGGCCTCTTCCTCCACCGGTCCGGTGATCCGTTCCCCTCTGCTTTCCCGAGCAGCCGCCGGATACACGGCCCGAGCCACATCACCGCATGATTCCGGCCCCGGCGAATGCCGGTACCCGCGCGCGTCCCCGGCCGACCACCCGCCGGCCACCGCGACCGCTCCCCCACGCCCTGGCTCCGGCCCCGTGACATACGCGTCCGCTCCCTCGTTCGACCCCGTCACACAGGCATCCGCCCCCGCGTCTGCACCCGTCACATACCAGTCCGCCCCTTCGTCCCTCCACGGTTCCCTCGCCGCCCATACCGCCCGCGCCGCCTCCGCCAGTGACGCCCCGGTCGTCATCAGATCGTCGACAAGCACGACCCGACCGCCCCGAAGCAGTCGCCCACCGCCCGGCACCACGCCGAGCGCGCCCGCCAGATTCTCCAGCCGCTGCCGAGAGTTGAGCCCCGCCTGATCCACCACCGCCCGCCGCTGCCGCAGCACGGCGACGACGCGCGCCGCAACCCCGCCCCGCCGCAGCTCACCGGCAGCGGCGAGCGCGATCCGCCTGGCCGGATCATGCCCCCGAGCCCGTACGGCCCGCCGCGCCGAGGGCACGGGGACGAGCAGCAGGGGCCGGTCAACGTGGCTCGCGGACTCACCTGTCGGCGCGCCGGCCAGAGGAGCCCGCACGGAGGGGGCCCCTCCCCCTCCCCCCACCCCGCCTCCCCACGCCTCCCGCACCCCCACCCGCACCGCCCCCGCCAAAGCCGTACCCAGCGGTGTCGCGAGGGATAGGGCGCCCCGTTCCTTGTGGGCCAGCAGCACGGCCCGTACCTCGTCCGCGTACCGGGCCGCCGCGTGCACCGCCGGCAGACCGGGCGGTTCCGGCACCGGGCGCACCCGACTCGGTACCGCCCCGCTCAGAGCCGCACGGCACTTCGGGCAGAGCACCGTGCGCGGCCTCCCGCAGCCGCCGCACTCGGTCGGCAGCACCAGGTCGGTGAGGTCCTGCCACCACCCCCGCATGGCGACCACTGTGCCAATACCCGAGCCACCCGACCACCCCTGTGGACAACTCCCTGTGGACAACTCGCGCCGCCGGGAAGCAACTCGTCGGCCGCCCCTCCCGCCACCCGAACCGAACACGAAGCGGCCCCCCGCCAGGTCCCCCTGGTCGGAAGCGGCCGCTCTCGAAGCCGTGTCGGACTAGCCCGGATAGACCGGCGCCTTGCCGTCCGAGACGACCTTCTGCCACTGTCCTCCGGACCCCAACCGCACGATCCCGTCGTCCGAGTACGCCGCCATCGGCAACCCCTCGGACTCGGTCGCGGTGATCTCCTTGACCCCGGTGAGCGCGGCGGGCGCCGGTCCGTCGGGGGTGGAGCCGTCGACCTGGACGTAGCGCATCGTCTGCACACCGCCCTGCTCGCGCCCGACCACCACGAGCCGGCTGTCCCCGGCCCAGGACATGGCCGTGATGTCCTCCAACTCCGGTGTCGCGGACCGCAGCTCCAGCACCGAAACGGTCGGCGCACCCTTGTCGCCGCCCCGTTCGATCCGCCCGATGAGCAGGGACTTCTCCTTGCCCTTGGCCACCACGAGCGCGATCCGCACACCGTCGGCAGCCACCCGTACGTCCTCGATCTGCCCGTTCAGGTCCGGTGTCCTCACCTCGAGCGGGTGCCCCTTGCCCTGCCGCAGCAGGAGGAGCCGGGGGCCTGCGGGGTCGCGGTCGGCGATCCAGAGGTCGCCCTGCGAGTCCCAGCTGGGTGCCGTGAACCGGGTCTGCTCGGCCTTGCCCTGGCTGGTCAGCACTGGGTTTCCGAGGGAGCCGCCCGACACCAGCGAGGAGACGTACAGCTCCCTGCCGTCGGCGGCGACCGCGGCCGCCGTGCTCTCGTCACGCGACACGGCCACCGACGTCAGCGCCTTGGCGCCCTCGCCCAGTGCCCCGGGCACGGGTTCGGCGCTGGTGCTGGGGCTGCCCGCCGCGATCCGCACCAGCCTGCTCTTGGCGTCGATGAAGTACAGGTAGCCGGTGTGTGCGGTGGAGGCCAGTGTGGCGACCGTGGCGGTCCGGTCCTCGCTGAGTGTGCACAGCCGCCGGCCTCCCGACCGCAGCTCGACCTGCTCGATGGCCGTGGTGAGGTTCTGCAGCGTGAACAGCAGCTGCGTCGCCATCTGCTCGCACTGGGCCGTTCCGACGCGAGCGGCGCTCGCGTTGAGCGGCACGGTGAGGTTGTTCTGGTCGTCGGGCGCCAGCGAGGTGACGCCCTTGCCCAGCGCCGTACCGGTGGGAAAACTCGTCCGTACCTCGGGGTTGAGCCAGTTCGTGGGACCGTTCAGCAGTGAACGCACCGTCTGCGTCATGGGATCGACGCGGCGGCGCACGTACACGGGATCGGCGACGGCCGCAGGTGCCCCCGAGGTCGTGGTGGAGGCGAAGTAGTACTTGTTGACGGACATGTAGTTGCGCTGGAAGTCCGACTTCCCCATGACGACGCCCTGCGGCAGCCGGTCGATGCGCCACTGCCCGGTCTTGTCCCGCGCGAGATGGACCAGCGCGTTGTAGGGGCCGCTGTCGGGCTCGTACGACTGCTGCGCGTCCACCTTGGCGACCCTGGTGCCGGTCAGAGTGAAGGAGAGGTTGTCCCTGGCGTCCGAACGGTCCTGGCCGGTGCCCGGCCCGTTGTCGAGGATCGTGGTGGACAGGCCCGGATTCCACGCCTGGGAGGCGGCGCTGGTCAGATACTGCCGCGCCGTCGTGTAGTTCGGGTCGTCGCTGGTCAGCGCCTCCAGGAAGCCCGAGACGATCTCGGGGGGCTGCGCGTTCTTCTGCGGCGGCATGGCGAAGACCCGCACCTGCGTGTCCTGTCGCGGTGTGGAGTCGACGCCGCGCAGATCCCCGCTGTCGGGCATCGACGCGCACCCGGCCAGCAGTACGACGCCGCAGACGCCGTATGCCGCCGCGCGCACCGGTCGGCGCCGGGCGCCCCCCTGACGGTCAGCGCCCACGCGATGCCTCCCCATGCCTCGGCGTGTCTTCCGGTCCGGTGTCCGCACGGCCCGGGGTCTCGCTCCGTGCCCCCTCTCCTGGGGGCGTCTCGTCCTGTCGCCGCGTGCCCGAGGCGGGCCGGGGTACGACACGCGCGCCGTTGCCGGGCAGCGCGGTCGGGTCGGCCGTGGGTGTGGCGCCGCTCAGCCTCGGGGCGATCGCGGGTATCTGGTCCCCGGCCGGCTGCACGGGCACGGTGGCCGTCTTGTCGCCACCGCGCGGCAGGCCGGCGTCGTTGAGTCCGCGGTTGCGGCGCGAGTCCTTGGGTTCGAGCGGTATCGGCGAGCCGCGCAGCGGCTCGTCCGCGGTCCTGGGCAGCGTCAGCCGGAACTGTGAACCGCCGCCCGGCTCGCCCCAGGCCTGCAGCCAGCCGCCGTGCAGCCGCGCGTCCTCCAGGGCGATGGACAGCCCGAGCCCGGTGCCGCCGGTGGTACGCGCGCGTGCCGGGTCCGCCCGCCAGAAGCGGCTGAACACGCGCGTGGCCTCGCCGGGCTTGAGTCCGACGCCGTAGTCGCGCACCGCGACGGCGACGGCCCCGCCCGCCGCGGCGAGCTTGACGATGACGTCCTTGCCCTCGCCGTGCTCCACGGCGTTGACGACGAGGTTGCGCAGCACACGCTCCACGCGGCGTGCGTCCGCCTCGGCGATGACGGGCTGCTGGTCGCCCCGTACGCGTATGTGTGTGCCTTTGCGCTCCGCGAGCGGTTCGGCTCCGCTGACGACCCGCCGTACGACCTCCCTGAGGTCTATCGGCTCCGCCTCCAGCGCTGCCGCGCCCGCGTCGAAGCGGCTGATCTCCAGCAGGTCGGCGAGCAGCGACTCGAACCGGTCGAGTTGGTCGGCGAGCAGCTCGGCGGACCGCGCGGTGACCGGATCGAAGTCCTCCCGCGCCTCGTGGATGACGTCCGCGGCCATTCGTACGGTCGTCAGTGGCGTCCGCAGTTCGTGTGAGACGTCGGAGACGAACCGTCGCTGCATCCGCGACAGGTCCTCCAGCTGCTGGATCTTCAGCTGGAGGTTCTGCGCCATCTTGTTGAAGGCCTCGCCGAGCCGCGCGATGTCGTCCTCGCCGGTGACCTTCATCCGCTCCTGCAGCTTGCCCGCGGACAGCCGTTCGGCGATCCCGGCCGCCATCCGCACGGGTGTGACGACCTGCCGCACCACCAGCCAGGCGATGGCTCCGAGGAGTACGACGACGAAGAGCCCGGCGGTCGCCAGCGTGCCCTTGACCAGGCTCAGCGACTTCTCCTCCTGCGTGAGCGGGAAGAGGTAGTAGAGCTGGTACGGGTTGCCGGTGGGGTCGTTGACCTGCTTGCCGATGACCAGGGCGGGCTGGGACTCCTTGTCGCTGTCCTTGTAGATGATCCGCGTGTAGCTCTGCGCGGCCGTCTGGATCTCGTTGATCCGTGCGCGAAGGTCGTCGGGGACGCTGGCCGTCGGGTCGAGCTGGCCGGAGGCGCGCGGGCCGCGTCCGCCGCCGCTGTTGTTGTCCCCCGCGGGCAGCGTCACCACGTCGAAGGCGCCCTGACCACCGCTGGAGAGGGATTCGACGAGGTCGCTCATCCAGGAGGTGAGGTTCTGCGACTGCCGTCCGTCCGGGGACTGGGCGGTGTCGGCGGTACCGGTCTCCGCCTCGTCGGCCTTCTGCTTGGCTACGGCGAAACCGCCGGTGGCCTGGCTCTGGGAGGCCTTCACCTTGGCGTCCAGCAGTCCGTTGCGTACCTGGCCGATGACGACGAAGCCGAGCAGCAGTACGACGCCCAGCGACATCAGCAGTGTCGTGGCGACGACCTTGAGCTGGATGTTGCGCCGCCACAGCCGCATGACGGGCAGCAGCGGGCGGCGCACCCACCGCATGAAGAGCCGCAGCACCGGGCTGCCCTGGACCCCGCCCTGCAACAGCCCGCCCTCCAACAGGCGCTGCCAGCGGGAGCCGGCCGGCTTCCGGCCGACAGGCCGCCCCGCGCGGGCCCCGGCCGGCCCGGACGCCGTGGCGGCACTGTCACCGGACATGTCAGCTCGGCCCTGCCTTGTACCCGACGCCACGGACGGTCACCACGATCTCCGGACGCTCCGGGTCCTTCTCCACCTTGGAACGAAGGCGCTGCACATGGACGTTGACCAGGCGGGTGTCGGCCGCGTGCCGGTAACCCCACACCTGCTCCAGCAGCACCTCGCGCGTGAACACCTGCCAGGGCTTGCGCGCGAGAGCCACCAGCAGGTCGAACTCCAGCGGCGTCAGCGCGATCGACTGCCCGTCCCGCTTCACCGAGTGCCCCGCCACGTCGATGACCAGGTCACCGATGGCCAGTTGCTCGGGCGCCGGCTCCTCCGATCGCCTCAGCCGCGCCCGGATCCGCGCGACGAGCTCCTTCGGCTTGAACGGCTTCACGATGTAGTCGTCGGCCCCGGACTCCAGCCCGACGACGACGTCCACGGTGTCGCTCTTGGCCGTGAGCATCACGATCGGCACACCCGACTCGGCCCGGATCAGCCGGCACACCTCGATGCCGTCCCGGCCGGGCAGCATCAGGTCGAGCAGCACCAGATCGGGTTTGGCCTCCCGGAACGCGGCCAGCGCCTTGTCGCCGTCAGCTACGAAAGACGGCTCAAACCCTTCACCACGCAGCACGATGCCGAGCATCTCGGCAAGTGCGGTGTCGTCGTCGACGACAAGGACTCGTCCCTTCATAAACGACATCATCCCATTCTCATAACAGTGGCGAAGGTGCAGGTGAGCAGGGTCACTGGCCCGTGACGATAGTCGTACTCGGCCGTCACTGTCTGCCCCTGTCCGCCGACGTCGGTGCCGACAACGGATCTCAGCTACCCAGGGTAGGCGCACGCCGACCATCCGGTCGGCCCGGCCGACCGGCGCGAAACGTCCCACACCCTCCGCAACCGTGTCAGGACGCCGTCACGGGCCGCGACCTGGCGCACAGCTCCGCGAGGGCCTCCGCCGTCACGGGAGAGACGGTGCCCTCCTCCGTGACGATCGCGGTCACCAGTTCCGGCGGCGTCACATCGAACGCGGGGTTGTAGGCCTGCGTCCCCAAGGGCGCCACCGGGACCCCGCCCCCGGCCTCCACCCCCACCACCGGAACCTGAGGCGCCACGATCTCGGTCACCTCGTGCCCGGGACGCTGCTCGACCTCGATGGACGCCCCGTCCGGGGTGTCCGGGTCCACCGTCGTCACCGGCGCCACCACGATGAACGGCACATGGTGGTACCGCGCGAGCACGGCCAGCGGATAGCTCCCCACCTTGTTCGCCACCGACCCGTCGGCCGCGATCCGATCCGCCCCGATCAGCACCGCGTCCACCTCACCGGCCGCGAAGAGCGAGCCCGCCGCGTTGTCCGTGAGCAGGGTGTACGCCATCCCGTTGCGCGCCGCCTCGTACGCCGTGAGGCGAGCGCCCTGCAGCAGGGGACGCGTCTCGTCCACCCACAGCCGCCGCAGCCGCCCCACCCGGTGCGCCGCGAGCGCCACCGCGAAGGCCGTCCCCTCACCGCCCGACACCAGCGCCCCGGTGTTGCAGTGGGTGAGGATCCGGTGCCCGCCGCCGGGCAGTAGCTCGTCGAGCAGCGCCAGTCCACGCTCGGCCATCCGAGCGCTGGCCTCGGCGTCCTCCTGGTGCAGCTGCCGCGCCGCGGCCAGCGCCGCCGCGGCGGCCCGCTCCCCCTCGCCGCTCCTGGCGCACTCGGCCTTGTAGGCCGCCTGCGCCCTGCGCACGCCGACGGAGAGGTTCACCGCGGTGGGCCGGGCGCCCGCCAGCGCGGCCGCGGCGTCGTCCACGTCGAAGCCGCGGGCGGCGGCGAGCGCGACGCCGTACGCCCCCGCGATCCCGAGCAGCGGTGCCCCGCGCACGGCGAGCGAACGGATCGCCTCCACCAGCGCGGGCGCGTCCGTGCAGACCAGTTCGACCTCCTCGGCCGGCAGCCTCGTCTGATCCAGTAGGACCAGTACGGGCCCCTCGGGTGGTTCCTCCCAGCGGATCGCCGGGATCTCGGTCGGCCTGCTGTCCTCGCCGGATTGCGCGTGCTGATCAGCCATGCGATCAGTCTGCCCCTTATCCGGCGGACAATTGAAGGTGTGCAGCCCATACCGCGGCCGGTACCTCCATGAGCACCCCATGGCACGATGGCTGCCAACTTGCCGCCGCGACCGCGGACGGGCACCGTGAAGGAGCGACGATGAACGACACTCCGGGCTGGGCCTCGCCCGGATCTGCCCCGTCCGACGGGCAGGAGACCGGCGAGTCCGGCACTCCGCGTCCCGGCGCCGCACAACCCGCCGACCAGCCGGGCACGGACCCGCAGGAACCAGGCGTGAAGTGGTCCAAGGAGCAGCCGCCCGCCGGCCAGTGGTCCGCGCCCACGGGCCCCGGAAGCCCTGGCCAGACCCCGCCTCCTCCACCGCCCGGCCCGGGCTGGGGCGGCACCCCTCCCGGCGGCCCGGGCAGCCCCGGAGCACCCGGCGGCTGGGGCGGCTACGGCGGTCCCTACGGCGGCTGGGGCGGCGCCTGGGGTGGTCCCCCGCCCGCGGCCAAGCCCGGCGTCATCCCGCTGCGCCCGCTCGGCGTGGGCGAGATCCTCGACGGCGCCGTCTCCACCATGCGCACCTACTGGCGCACGGTCCTCGGCATCTCGCTGACCGTCGCCGTCGTCACGGAGATCGTCGTCGTCCTGCTCCAGGGCCTCGTCCTGAACGACCGGGAGACCGCTGAAACCCTCAGCGACCCCAGCGCCAGCCTCTCCGAGGTCACCCGCGCCATGGGCGACACCATGCTCAACACCAGCGTCGTGTTCCTCGTCTCCCTCATCGGCACGATCACCGCGACCGCCCTGCTGACGACGGTCACCAGCCGCGCCGTGCTCGGCCGGCCGGTCACCGCCGGCGAGGCCTGGCGCGACGCCCGTCCGCAGGTGCCCAAACTGTTCGGCCTGATCTTCCTGCTGCTGTTCATCGCGGCCGGCGTCATCCTCGGCGGCGCACTGCCCGGCATCCTCGTCGCGGTCGCCGGCTCGGGCGACGCGGGAGTCGCGCTCGCCATCCTCGGCAGCCTCGCCGCCGGGATCGTCGCCCTGTGGCTGATGATCCGCTTCTCGCTCGCCTCGCCCGCGCTCATGCTGGAGAAGCAGAGCATCGTCAAGTCGATGAGCCGCTCCGTGAAGCTGGTCCGCGGCTCCTGGTGGCGGGTCTTCGGCATCCAGCTGCTCGCCACGGTCATCGCGAACATCGTCGCGTCGATCGTGGTCATCCCGTTCACCTTCATCGCCGCCGCTTTCGGCAGCGACGGCATCGTCAACTTCTTCAACAACGGGGGCGCCGACGCCGGCTGGACGTTCCTGATCATCAGCGGGATCGGCTCGATGATCGGCTCCATGATCACGTTCCCGATCACGGCCGGTGTCACGGTCCTGCTCTACATCGACCAGCGCATCCGCCGCGAGGCCCTCGACCTCGACCTGGCCCGCGCCGCCGGCGTCCAGGGATACGGCACCGACACCGGCACGGGGAGCTGATGCGGTGAGCCTGACGGGGGGCGTTGTCACATCGGTACCGGCACTGCCGCGCGCCGCCGAGGCCGCCGTACGGACCCTGCTGCGCGCGGGCGACACATCCCTGCTGTCGCTCGCTCGCTCCGGTGACGAACCGCCGGTGACCATTCCGCGCGATCCCGCGCGCGAGGCGGCTCGCCGCGAGCTGTCCAAACGCATGTACCACGAGAACGACCCCAGCCTGTTCCAGCGCGCCCTCAACGCCTTCTGGGACTGGGTCGACAAACTCTTCGGCACCGCCGCCACCGCGACCCCGGGCGGCACGCTCGGCCTGATCGTCGTCCTCGTGGCCGTCCTCGCCGTCCTCGGGGCGCTGTGGTGGCGCCTCGGCAGCCCGCGCCGCCAACCCACCTCCTCCGCCGCCCTGTTCGACGACCGCCCCCGCAGCGCCGCCGAACACCGCGCGGCCGCCGAGGCGCAGGCCGCCCAGGGCCACTGGAACCAGGCCGTCCAGGAACGGATGCGCGCCATCGTCCGCTCGCTCGAGGAACGCGCACTCCTCGACGTCCGCCCCGGCCGCACCGCGGACGAGGCCGCCGCCGAAGCGGGCACCGCGCTGCCCTCCCACGCGGACCGACTGCGCGCCGCCGCCCGGGACTTCGACGACGTCACGTATGGCGGCCGAAGGGCGAGCGAGATGTCGTACCACCGCATCGCCGAACTCGACCGCGACCTCGAACGCACCAAGCCCCAACTCGCCGGCAGCATCCCCAGCACGGCCCGCAACGGCCGCCATGGAGCCGCCGGATGACCACCGAGGCCACGCTCCCGTCCACCTCGGCCTCGCCCACCGCCCGTCAGGTGTGGACCCGCGCGCGAGGCATCGCCCTCGCCGTCGTCGTCCTGCTGGCCGCGGCCGTCGTCATCGCCGTGGTGCGCTCCGACACCCGGCACGGCGAACTCGACCCGCGCTCCGTCGACCCCTACGGCAGCCGCGCCGTCGCCGAACTCCTCGCGGACCGCGGCGTCTCCACGCGCGTGGTCACCACCCTGGACGAAGCCCGCGCCGCAGCCGGACCCCGGACCACTCTCCTGGTCGCCGTCCCCGACCTCTTGACGCCCCGTCAACAGTCCACGCTGCACTCCACGATCGCCGAGTCCGGCGGACGCACCGTCCTGATCGCCCCCGGCAGCTCGTCCGTCGAAAAACTCGCCCCCGGTGTCACCGCCGACCCCGCCACCAGCTTCGACTCGACGCTCGCCCCCGACTGCACGCTGCCCGCCGCGCAACGCGCGGGAAGCGCCGACACGGGCGGCATCCGCTACACCACCACGCACCTCGACGCCGACAAGTGCTACCCCAGCGAGCGCCTGGCGACCCTGCTGCGCATCCCGCAGACCTCCGCAGGCGGCGACACCGTCGTCCTGGGCGCGCCCGACATCCTCTTCAACAACCGGCTCGACAAGCAGGGCAACGCCTCGCTCGCCCTCCAACTCCTTGGCTCCCGCCCCCATCTGGTCTGGTACCTCCCCTCGCTCTCCGACACCTCCGCCACCGGCGACGGCGGCGAAAAAGGCTTCCTCGACCTGCTGCCCTCGGGCTGGCTCTGGGGCACACTGCAACTCTTCATCGCGGCATGCCTCGCCGCCCTCTGGCGGGCACGCCGGCTCGGCCCCCTCGTGCCCGAGAAACTCCCCGTGGCGATCCGCGCCTCCGAAACCGTCGAAGGCCGCGCACGCCTCTACCGCAAGGCGAACGCCCGCGACCGCGCGGCCGCCGCTCTTCGCTCCACCACCCGCACCCGACTCGCCCCCCTCGTAGGCGTCCCCGTCACCCAGGCGCACGCGCCCGAGACCCTGCTCCCCGCCCTGTCCGCCCACCCCCGCGGCGACGGACAGACCCTGCACTCCCTCCTCTTCGGCCCGCCGCCCAGCGACGACGCGGCCCTCATCGCCCTCGCCGACCAACTCGACGCCCTCGAAAGAGAGGTACGCCGTCCATGATGGACCCGACCACTGACAACGCCGGGATCACCGGGGACCCGGGCAAGGCCCGCGCCTCCCTGGAGGCCCTGCGCGCCGAGATCGCCAAAGCCGTGGTCGGCCAGGACCCCGCCGTGACCGGCCTCGTCGTCGCCCTCCTCTGCCGTGGACACGTGCTACTAGAAGGAGTCCCCGGGGTCGCCAAAACGTTGCTCGTCCGCGCCCTCGCATCCGCACTCGAACTGACGACCAAACGCGTCCAGTTCACCCCCGACCTCATGCCGAGCGACGTGACCGGCTCCCTCGTCTACGACGCCCGCACCGCCGAGTTCTCCTTCCAGCCCGGCCCGGTCTTCACCAACCTCCTCCTCGCCGACGAGATCAACCGCACCCCGCCGAAGACCCAGTCCTCACTCCTGGAGGCCATGGAGGAACGCCAGGTCACGGTCGACGGCACCCCGCGTCCGCTCCCCGACCCGTTCCTGGTCGCCGCGACCCAGAACCCGGTCGAGTACGAGGGCACCTACCCCCTCCCCGAAGCCCAACTGGACCGCTTCCTCCTCAAACTGACAATCCCTCTCCCCTCCCGCCAGGACGAGATCGACGTCCTCACCCGCCACGCCGAAGGCTTCAACCCGCGCGACCTGCGCGCAGCCGGCGTACGCCCCGTCGCCGGCCCTGCCGACCTCGAAGCCGCCCGCGCCGCCGTCGCCAAGACCACGGTCTCCCCCGAGATCACCGCCTACGTCGTCGACATCTGCCGCGCCACCCGCGAGTCCCCGTCCCTCACCCTCGGCGTCTCCCCCCGCGGCGCGACGGCCCTCCTGGCCACCTCACGCGCGTGGGCATGGCTCACAGGCCGCGACTACGTCATCCCCGACGACGTCAAAGCCCTCGCCCTCCCCACCCTCCGGCACCGCGTGCAACTCCGCCCGGAGGCCGAGATGGAGGGCGTGACGGCCGACTCCGTCATCAACGCTATCCTCGCCCACGTCCCCGTCCCCCGCTGATGGCCCTCACCGGACGCGCCGCGCTCCTCGCGGCCCTCGGCTCCCTCCCAGTCGGCATCTGGGACCCCGGCTGGACGGGCATCCTGGCCGTCAACGCCCCCCTGGCGGTGGCCTGCGCCTGCGACTTCGCCCTCGCGGCCCCCGTGCGACGCCTCGGCCTGACCCGCTCCGGCGACACGTCCGTACGCCTGGGCGAGAGCGCCGACGTCACCCTCACGGTCACCAACCCGTCCCGCCGCCCCCTCAGAGCCCGCCTGCGCGACGCCTGGCCCCCCAGCAGCTGGGAGCCCGGCACCGAGGTGGAGGCCTCACGCCACCGCCTCACCGTCCCCCCGGGCGAACGCCGGCGCCTCACCACCCGCCTGCGCCCGACCCGCCGAGGCGACCGCCAGGCCGACAGGGTCACGATCCGCTCGTACGGCCCCCTCGGCCTGTTCTCCCGCCAGGGCACCCACAAAATCCCCTGGACGGTACGCGTCCTGCCCCCCTTCACCAGCCGCAAGCACCTCCCGTCCAAGCTCGCCCGACTGCGCGAACTCGACGGCCGCACCAGCGTGCTCATCCGCGGCGAGGGCACCGAATTCGACAGCCTGCGCGAGTACGTCCCCGGAGACGACACCCGCTCCATCGACTGGCGCGCCACAGCCCGCCAGTCCACCGTCGCCGTACGCACCTGGCGCCCCGAACGCGACCGCCACATCCTCGTCGTCCTCGACACCGGCCGCACGGCCGCGGGCCGCGTGGGCGACGCCCCGCGCCTCGACGCCTCCATGGACGCGGCCCTGCTGCTGGCAGCCCTCGCCTCCCGCGCCGGCGACCGCGTAGACCTCCTCGCCTACGACCGCCGAGTACGCGCGATGATCCAGGGCCGCACCGCACGCGACGTGCTCCCCTCCCTGGTCAACGCGATGGCGACACTCGAACCCGAACTGGTCGAACTGGACGCCCGAGGCCTGACGGCCACCGCCCTGCGTACGGCCCCGCGCCGCTCCCTGATCGTCCTCCTCACCAGCCTCGACACGGCCCCCGTCGAGGAGGGGCTGCTCCCGGTCCTCTCTCAACTCACCCAGCGCCACACCGTTCTCGTGGCCTCGGTGGCAGATCCGTACATCGCGCGCATGGCGAAGGCTCGCGGAAACACCGACGCGGTGTACGAGGCCGCAGCGGCGGCCCAGGCCCAGAGCGAACGCCACCGCACAGCCGAACAACTCCGGCGCCACGGGGTTACGGTCGTCGACGAGACCCCGGATGAACTGGCGCCGGCGTTGGCGGACGCGTACCTGGCTCTTAAGACGGCGGGCCGGCTGTAGGGGAAGTGGAGTGGTCCCGGAACGCAGAAAACCCCCGGACCGGTATCCCCGGCCGGGGGTTTTCTCACAAATTGTTCGGCGGCGTCCTACTCTCCCACAGGGTCCCCCCTGCAGTACCATCGGCGCTGTAAGGCTTAGCTTCCGGGTTCGGAATGTAACCGGGCGTTTCCCTCACGCTATAACCACCGAAACACTATGAAACTGTGAACGCCACACCGCTGTTTACAGCGGGGCTGTTCGTGGTTTCAGAACCAACACAGTGGACGCGAGCAACTGAGGACAAGCCCTCGGCCTATTAGTACCGGTCACCTCCACACGTTACCGTGCTTCCAGATCCGGCCTATCAAC
>NZ_JBEXPK010000016.1:0-194755 GCF_040612015.1 Streptomyces sp. NPDC006476
GCGCGGATGTTGCCGTAGGACTTGCCGGCGTTGCGGAGTTCGACGATCGGGGTGTCCCCGCCCTCCGGCGGGGTGTCCGCGAGGATCGCTCCGTGGGTTCCGGTTCCGTTGTCTGTCATCGGGTCACCTCCGGGTCATGGTGCGCTGGACCCACAGATTGATCAGGACGGCGCCGAGCAGCATGACGCCGAGGAAGGCCTTGAACCAGTCGGGGTTCCAGCCGGCGTACACGATGCCCTGCTGCACCATGCCGAACATGAACGCGCCGAAGACCGGGCCGATGGCGGAGCCGTAGCCGCCGGTCAGCAGACAGCCGCCGATCACCGCGCCGGAGATGTAGATCAGCTCGATGCCGACGCCCTCACCGGACTGGACGGTGTTGAACGAGAACAGCTGGTGCATGCCGACGAACCAGGCGCCGAAGCCGACCAGCATGAACAGGGAGATCTTGGTGAAGGCCACGGGGACACCGACGGCGCGGGCGGAGTCCTTGTTGCCGCCTACCGCGAAGATCCAGTTGCCGTACTTGGTGCGCAGCAGCACCCAGGTGGCGATCGCCGCGAACAGCAGCCACCAGAACACGGTGATCTTCACCTGCACGCCGCCGATGTCGAAGCTGGAGGCGAAGACGTCCTTGGCCGTGTTGAAGCCGTCCATGTTGCTGATGTCGTCGGTGGCGACGTTGCCGGTGACCAGCTTGGTCACCGCGAGGTTGACGCCCTGGAGGATCAGGAAGGTGCCCAGGGTGACCAGGAAGCTGGGCAGACCGGTCTTGACGACCATCCAGCCGTTGAAGAAGCCGATGGCCAAGGACACGATCAGTGCGGCGAACACGCCGACCCAGACGTTGAGGGTCAGCTGGTAGGCCGTCATGCTCGCGGTCAGCGCGGAGGTGATCACGCCGACGCCGGACGACAGGTCGAACTCGCCGCCGATCATCAGCAGGGCGACCGGGATGGTCACGATGCCGAGGGTGGAGGACTGGTAGAGGATGTTCGCCATGGCGCTGGCCTCGCGCACCGGCGGGGCGGCGATCAGGAAGAACACGTAGACCGCCACGGCACCGAGGAACACACCCACCTCGGGCCGGGCCAACAGGCGTACGGCCAGGGGACGTTCGGCCGTGCGGCCGTCGGTCTCCTTGCGGCCGGGGGCCGGCGGTGTCTTCACCGCCGGCTCGGCGTGCTGGGTCATACTCGTCACCTGGTGCCCTTCGCGGCGAACTGCGCGACCTGGGCGACGTTGGACTTGTCGACGAAGGCCGGGCCGGTCAGCACGGGCTGCTCACCGCCGCCGCTGTAGTTGCCGTTGTTCTTGTAGAGCCACAGCGAGTCGATCGCCAGGTAGCCCTGCAGGTACGGCTGCTGGTCCACCGCGAACTGGATCGTGCCCTTGCTGATGGCGGTGGTGAGGTCCTTGTTGAGGTCGAAGGTGGCGACCTTCGCCTTGGAGCCGGCGTCCGACACCGACTGCACCGCGGTCAGCGCGAAGGGCGCGCCGAGCGTGGCGACGTAGTCGATGGAGGTGTCCTGCTTCAGCTTGGCGGTGATGGTCGACTTCACGGACGGCATGTCCGTGCCGTTGACGTTGAGGACCTCGGTCTTGCCGGAGAAGGTGCTCTTCAGGCCGTCGCAGCGCTGGGTCAGACCGATGTTGCCCTGCTCCTGGACGACACAGACGGCGTGCTTGGCGCCGAGCGCGTTGAGCTTCTTTCCGAAGGCCTCACCGGCCACCGTCTCGTCCTGGCCGAAGAACTCCATCAGGCCGAGCTTCTTCCAGTCGCTCACGCCGGAGTTGAGGCCGACCACCGGTATGTTGGACGACTTGGCCTTGGCGATGACGGCCTTGAGGGCGTCCGGCTTGGCGAGGGTGACCGCGATGCCGTCCACCTTCTGGTCGATCGCGTTCTGCACCAGGTTGGACTGGTTGCCCGCGTTCGGGTCGGCCGAGTAGATCAGCTTGATGTTGTCCTTGGCCGCGGCCGCCTCGGCGCCCTTGCGGACGATGTCCCAGAAGGTGTCGCCGGGCGACTGGTGCGTGACCAGCGCGACGGTCATGCGGGGGGTGTTGGCCTTGCCGGCGGAGGCCGCCGCGCCGTTGTCCTCGGACTTCTTGCCCCCGGAACTGCTGGAGCAGCCGGCGAGGGTCAGGGCAGCCGCCGCAGCCACCGCGACGAGGGGTACGAGTCTGCGGGAGCGGGGGTGAGAAGAGCGGTCCATCTTTCCTGGCACCTCACTGTGCTTTCGGGGGAAAGGAAGGGATCTCGAAGATCCAGAGCCCGGGATCTTGGCATGTTCGGGTCGCCCGCCGCAAACGCGGCGGTTTCGCTGGGACGGGATCAAACCCCTGGCCGCGCCCGCTGTCAATACTTTGTTAAGACATCATTTCACGAGCTAGTCCGAATGTAAGTACAAACTATTGACAGCGCCCTCGGTCGGGGCCTACACCTGGGAGGCGGCAGGCCCCTTGGGACCCGCGTCCCCAGTCCCGTCCGAGGAGCACACATGGCCGAGTCAGTCCAGCCCTTCGACTTGATCACCATGGGCCGTATCGGAGTCGATCTCTACCCCCTGCAGTCGGGTGTGGCCCTGCCGCGGGTCGAGACCTTCGGCAAGTTCCTCGGCGGTTCGGCCGCGAACGTCGCGGTCGCCGCCGCCCGGCTCGGCCGGTCCACCGCGGTGATCACCCGCACCGGGGACGACCCCTTCGGCGCCTTTCTGCACCAGGCGCTGAAGGAGTTCGGCGTCGACGACCGCTGGGTCGCACCCGTCGCCGCGTACCCGACACCGGTGACCTTCTGCGAGATCTTTCCGCCGGACAACTTCCCTCTTTATTTCTACCGGCAGCCTAAGGCTCCTGACCTGGAGATACACACCGGGGACCTGGACTTCTTCGCCATTCGGGCGAGCCGCGTCTTCTGGATCACCGGCACCGGCCTGAGCGAGGAGCCCAGCCGCTCCGCCACGCTGGCCGCCCTGAAGGCCCGCGGCAGGACCGGCGTCACCGTCTTCGACCTCGACTGGCGCCCGGCGTTCTGGAGTGACCCTGAGGAGGCCCGGCCCTATTACGCGGAGGCCCTGCAGCACGCCACCGTCGCGGTCGGCAACCTCGACGAGTGCGAGATCGCCACCGGCACGCGCGAACCGCGCGCCTGCGCCGAGGCGCTGCTTGCGGCCGGGGTGCAGCTGGCCGTCGTCAAGCAGGGCCCCGAGGGCGTGCTGGCGGTGCACCGCGACGGCACCACCGCCGAGATCCCGCCGGTCCCGGTGGAGGTGGCCAACGGACTCGGCGCGGGCGACGCCTTCGGCGGAGCGCTGGTGCACGGGCTGCTGTCCGGATGGGAGTTGGCCGAAATCATGCGGTACGCGGGCGCGGCCGGGGCACTGGTCGCCTCCCGCCTCGCCTGCTCCTCCGCGATGCCCACCGAGGCCGAGGTCGAAGACCTGCTGGCGCGAGCCACTGTTGCCTGAAACGGAGCATCCCTTGACCCTCAGCATCCCCGAGCTCGTCTCGGTCCGGGCCCGGCACCCCGAGGCGATCGCCGAGGCGGCCGCCCGGCGCAGGCGCCGGCCGCTGCTCGGCGACAGCGGCCGCCTGATGATCGTGGCCGCCGACCACCCGGCCCGCGGCGCCCTCGGCGTAGGCGGCCGACCCCTCGCCATGGCGGACCGGAGGGACCTGCTGGAGCGCCTGTGCGTGGCGCTGTCCCGGCCGGGCGTCGATGGGGTGCTGGCCACCGCCGACATCCTGGAGGACCTGCTGCTGCTCGGCGTGCTCGACGACAAGGTTGTCATGGGCTCCATGAACCGCGGGGGCCTCGCGGGCGCCGCCTTCGAGCTGGACGACCGCTTCACCGGCCACCGCGCCGAGGACATCGCCCGCCTCCGCTTCGACGCGGGCAAGCTCCTGCTGCGCATCGACTACGCCGACCCGGGCTCGCTGACCACGCTGGAGTCCACCGCCCGCGCGATCGACGCCATGGCGGAGCGCCGGCTGCCGCTGTTCGTCGAGCCGTTCGTCTCCCACCGGATCGACGGCAGGGTCCACAACGACCTGTCCGCCGAGGCCGTCACGAAGTCGATCGCCATCGCCTCGGGCCTCGGCGGCACCTCCGCCTACACCTGGCTGAAGCTGCCCGTCACCGAGGACCCGGACGCCATGGGCGAGGTCCTGGAGACCTCCACCCTGCCGACGGTCCTGCTGGGCGGCGAGGTGGGCGAGGACCAGGAGGGCGCCTACGAGCGCTGGCGCAAGGCGCTCCGGCTGCCGACGGTGCTGGGGATGGTCGTCGGCCGGTCGCTGCTCTACCCGGCCGACGGCAACGTGGAGAACGCGGTGGACACGGCTGTCGGGCTGCTGTGACCGCGGCTGTCATGACACGGACGAGGAGTGCCCTATGACCTACCACCTTCCCGCCGGAAAGGCCCTCGGCGGCCCCTACGTCGTGGACGTCACCCCCGAGAAGGCCGGCTGGGGCTACTCCAGCCTGCGCGTGCTGGAACTGTCGCCGGGCGGCACGCACTCCTTCGACACCGGCGAGAGCGAGTGGATCGTGCTGCCGCTGAGCGGCGGCTGCACGGTGACGTCCGACGACGACTTCGGCCACGACACCTTCGAACTCACCGGCCGCGAGAGCGTGTTCAGCGCGGTCAGCGACTTCGCCTACGTGCCGCGGGACGCCCGTACGACCGTCACGAGCGCCGGCGGCGGACGGTTCGCGCTCACCGGAGCGCGCTGCACCCGCCGGCTGCCCGCCCGCTACGGGCCGGCCTCCTCGGTGCCGGTGGAACTGCGCGGCACCGGGAACAGCAGCCGCCAGGTCAACAACTTCGGCGCGGCGGGCGTCTTCGAGTGCGACAAGCTCATCGCCGTCGAGGTGATCACGCCGGGCGGCAACTGGTCGTCGTTCCCACCGCACAAGCACGACGAGCATCGGCCGGGCGAGGAGTCCGTCCTCGAAGAGGTCTACTACTTCGAGTTCGCGGGCCACGACGGCATCCCCGGCCTCGGCTACCAGCGTGTCTCCCCCTCCGGGCACGGACGGGGCACCGACGTCCTGGCCGAGGTGCGCGACGGCGACGTCGTCCTGATCCCCGACGGCTGGCACGGACCGTCCATGGCCGTGCCCGGCCACCACATGTACTACCTCAACGTCATGGCGGGCCCCGAGCCCGAGCGCGCCTGGCTGATCTGCGACCACCCCGATCACGCCTGGATCCGCGACACCTGGGCCGGCCGGCCGGTCGACCCCCGCCTCCCCCTCTACACGGCACCGGAGAAGTCCTGATGAGCACCCCCACCCGCCGCCTGACCGTCGCCCAGGCCCTGGTGCGGTTCCTGTCCGCCCAGTACACCGAGCGCGACGGCGTTCGACAGCGGCTGATCGCCGGCACCTGGGGCATCTTCGGCCACGGCAACGTCGCCGGCCTCGGCCAGGCCCTCCTGGAGGCGGGCGAGGACACCATGCCGTTCCACCAGGGCCGCAACGAGCAGGCGATGGTGCACGCGGCCGTCGCCCACGCCCGCCAGCTGGACCGGCTCTCCGCGCAGGCGGTCACCACCTCCATCGGCCCCGGCGCCACCAACCTGGTCACGGGTGCCGCCCTCGCCACCATCAACCGCCTCCCGGTCCTGCTCCTGCCCGGCGACTACTTCGCCACGCGCGTCGCCGACCCGCTGCTGCAGCAGTTGGAGCACCCGGTGGAGGCGGACCTGTCGGTGAACGACACCCTGCGCCCGGTCTCCCGATACTTCGACCGCGTCACCCGCCCCGAGGCCCTGATCCCCTCCGCGCTCAACGCCATGCGCGTCCTCGCCGACCCGGTGGAGACCGGCGCGGTCACGCTCGCCCTCCCCCAGGACGTCCAGGCCGAGGCGTACGACTGGCCGGAGGAGTTCTTCGCCGAGCGGGTGTGGCACGTACGGCGTCCCGCCCCCGATCCGCAGGAGCTGGCCCAGGCGGTGGCGGCGATCAGGGGCGCCGAGCGTCCGCTGATCGTCGCGGGCGGCGGCGTTCACCACAGCCGGGCCGAGGACGCGCTGAAGGCGCTGGTGGACGCGACCGGCATCCCGGTCGCCTCGACCCAGGCGGGCAAGGGCTCGCTGCGCCACGACCACCCCGCCGACCTCGGCGGCATCGGCCACACCGGCACCGCGGTCAGCGACGACATCGCACGGACGGCCGATCTGGTGATCGGTGTGGGGACCAGGTACACGGACTTCACGACCGCCTCCAACACGCTCTTCCAGCGGCCGGACGTCCGCTTCGTCAACCTCAACATCGCGGCCTTCGACGCCCACAAGCTGGCCGCGCGCACGGTCGTGTGCGATGCGCGCGCCGGGCTCACGGCGTTGACGGACGCGCTGGCCGGTCACCGTGTGAACCCGGTTTACGAGGACGAGTACCGCGCCGGAAAGGAACGCTGGGAGCAGGTCGTCGAGGCCGCTTTCACCGCCGCCGACGACAGCGCCGTCCCGACCCAGACCCAGGTGCTCGGCGCCCTGGACGCGGTCGTCGGTGACGAGGACGTGGTGATCAACGCGGCCGGTTCGCTCCCGGGCGATCTGCACAAGCTGTGGCGGGCCCGCAGCCGGCGCCAGTACCACCTGGAGTACGGCTACTCCTGCATGGGCTACGAGATCCCGGCCGGCATCGGCGTCCAGCAGGCCGCCCCCGGCACCCCGGTCTGGTCCCTGGTCGGCGACGGCACCTATCTGATGATGCCGACGGAGATCGTCACCGCCGTCCAGGAGGGCCTGCCGGTCAACCTGGTCCTCATCCAGAACCACGGCTACGCCTCGATCGGCGGCCTGTCCGAGTCCGTCGGCGGTGAGCGCTTCGGCACCGCCTACCGCTACCGGGCCGCCGACGGCACCTTCTCCGGCGCTCCGCTCCCCGTCGACCTGGCCGCCAACGCGGGCAGCCTCGGCATGGACGTTCTGCGCGCCAAGACGGTCCGCGAACTGCGCGAGGCGCTCGCCGCGGCCCGCGTCTCCGACCGCCCGACCTGCGTCTACGTCGAGACCGACACCGCCACCCCGACCGCTCCCCCGGCCGAGGCCTGGTGGGACGTGCCGGTCGCCGCGACCGCCTCCCGCGAGGCCGCCGTGCGGGCCCGCGAGGAGTACGACCGTCAGGTCGCCGACCGGCGCCGCCACCTCTGAACCCCCACCCTGTGAAAGGCCCGTGCACCATGAAGACCATCACCCACTGGATCGGCGGCAAGCCGGTCGAGTCCGCCTCCGGCCGCTTCGGCGCCGTCTACGACCCGGCGACCGGCGCGCAGGAGAAGCAGGTCGGCTTCGCGACCGTCGACGAGGTGGACGCCGCCGTCGCCTCCGCGAAGGCCGCGTTCGAGACCTGGGGCAGCTCCTCGCTGGCCAGGCGCACCGCGATCCTGTTCAAGTACCGGGAGCTGCTGGACGCGCACCGCGACGAGATCGCCTCGCTGATCACCGCCGAGCACGGCAAGGTGCACTCCGACGCGCTCGGCGAGGTCGCGCGCGGCATGGAGATCGTGGAGCTGGCCTGCGGGATCAGCGTGCAGCTGAAGGGCGAGCTGTCGACACAGGTCTCGACCCGGGTCGACGTGGCCTCGATCCGTCAGCCGCTCGGCGTGGTCGCGGGCATCACGCCGTTCAACTTCCCGGCCATGGTGCCGATGTGGATGTTCCCCCTCGCCATCGCGTGCGGCAACACGTTCGTGCTGAAGCCGAGTGAGAAGGATCCCTCGGCCTCCTTCCGCCTCGCCGAACTCGCTTCCGAGGCGGGCCTGCCCGACGGCGTCCTGAACATCGTGCAGGGCGACAAGGTGGCCGTCGACCGCCTCCTGGAGCACCCCGACATCGAGGCGGTGTCCTTCGTCGGCTCGACGCCGATCGCCAAGTACATCCAGCTCAAGGCGGTGGAGCACGGCAAGCGCGTGCAGGCCCTCGGCGGCGCCAAGAACCACATGCTGGTGCTGCCCGACGCCGACCTGGACTTCGCGGCGGACCAGGCGATCAACGCCGCTTACGGTTCGGCGGGTGAGCGCTGCATGGCCGTGTCCGTCGTGGTCGCGGTCGGCGACACCGGCGACGAACTGGTCGCGAAGATCGCCGAGCGCGCGAAGAGCCTGCGGATCGGCCCCGGCGACGACCCGTCCTCCGAGATGGGCCCGCTGATCACCCGCGAGCACCGTGACAAGGTGGCCTCCTACGTCTCCTCGGCCGCCGAGCAGGGCGCGGAGGTCGTCGTCGACGGCACCGGGTACACCGTCGAGGGCCACGAGGACGGCTTCTTCCTCGGCGTGTCGCTGCTCGACAGGGTGCCGCTGACGGCGGACGCCTACCGGGACGAGATCTTCGGCCCCGTGCTGGCCGTGGTGCGCGCGGAGTCGTACGACGAGGCCATCGAGCTGATCAACGGCTCGCGCTGGGGCAACGGCACCGCGATCTTCACCCGGGACGGCGGCGCCGCCCGCCGCTTCCAGCTGGAGGTCAAGGCGGGCATGGTCGGCGTGAACGTCCCGATCCCCGTCCCCGTCGGCTACCACAGCTTCGGCGGCTGGAAGGACTCCCTCTTCGGTGACCTGCACGTCTACGGCAACGACGGCATCGCCTTCTACACCCAGGGCAAGGTGATCACCACGCGCTGGCCGGACCCGGCCGACTCGGGCATCAACCTCGGTTTCCCCAGCCACTCCTGACGTCACGTCAGACTCATCGGAGGGAGGTGCGTCCATGGCGAGGACCCGTGGCGCAACCCGTGCCGCGACCGCTCCCGCGCTCGAATCGCTGGACTTCGCGCTGGACCGGGGCAGCCCGGTACCGCTGTACTACCAGCTCGCGCAGCAGCTGGAGGCGGCGATCGAGCACGGGGCGCTCGCCCCGGGCAACCTCCTGGGCAACGAGATCGACCTGTCGACCCGCCTGGGCCTGTCCAGACCCACGGTCCGGCAGGCCATCCAGTCCCTGGTCGACAAGGGTCTGCTGGTGCGCCGCCGGGGTGTCGGCACCCAGGTGGTGCACAGCCAGGTCAAGCGCCCGCTGGAGCTCTCCAGCCTCTACGACGACCTGGAGGCGGCCGGCCAGGGCCCGACCACGCGGGTGGTGCGCAACGAGCGCGAGGCGGCCTGCGCCGACGTCGCGGCCGCGCTCGGCATCGCGGAGGGCAGCGAGGTGATCGCGCTGGAGCGGCTGCGCCTGACGCACGGCCAGCCGGTCGCGTTGCTGTCCAACTACCTCCCGACGGCCCTCTTCGCACTCGACACCGAGCGGCTGGAGTCGACCGGCCTGTACCGGATGATGCGCACCGCCGGCATCACCCTCCACAGCGCCCGCCAGACCATCGGCGCCCGCTCCGCCACCGCCGAGGAGGCCGGCCGCCTCGACGAGAAGGAGGGCGCCGCCCTGCTCACCATGCAGCGCACGGCGTACGACGACACGGGCCGCCCGGTCGAGTACGGCACGCACATCTACCGGGCGTCGCGGTACGCGTTCGACTTCCAGCTGCTGGTGCGGGCGTAGCGGGGACGAGGGCGGGCCCGTCCGCCCTTGACTCACCGGGGGCGGGCCGGAACAATCGTATGGATACATCGTAAATGTACGATGCCTACGAAGGGCCGAGCGCCCATGAGCGCACCGTCAACAGTCCTGGTCACCGGTGGGGCGGGCTTCATCGGCAGTCACACGTGCGTCGACCTGCTGGACCACGGCTACGAGCTGATCGTCGTCGACGACTACTCCAACAGCACGCCGCAGGTCTTCTCCCGGGTCGAGCGGATCGCCGGCCGTTTCGTCGGCACCGTCTACGAACTGGACATCCGGGACCGGCACGCCCTGTCGTCGGTCTTCACCCGGCACTCCGTGGACGCCGTGGTGCACCTGGCCGCCGTCAAGTCCCCGAGCGGGTCCCTGAAGCGGCCCGTCGAGTGCTACGACACCAACGTCGGCGGCACCACCGCCCTGCTGTCGACCATGCACGAGCACGGTGTGCACCGCCTGGTCTTCGCCTCCTCCTGCGCGGTCTACGGCGACGCCGGCCCCGGTCTGCTCGACGAGGCCACCCCCGCCCGGCCGGTGACGCCGGACGCGGCCTCGAAGTGGCTGTGCGAGCAGATCCTGGCGGACGTCTGCCACCGCTGCCCCGAGTACACGGTGCTGTGCCTGCGGTACGCCAATCCGGCCGGCGCGCACCCCAGCGGACTGCTCGGCGAGGACCCGCCGGGTGAACCCGAGAACCTGATGCCCTCCGTGGCCCGGACCGCCGCCGGCCACCGGAACCTGGTGGACGTCCACGGCGGGGACTACCCCACCCCCGACGGCACCGCGATCCGCGACTACATCCACGTCATGGACACCGTCGAGGCGCACCGCGTGGCGCTCGACCATCTCGTCGACAAGCCCGGCATGCGGGTGTACAACGTCGGCCTGGGTCAGGGCAGTTCGGTCCTGGACGTGGTCGCCGTCTTCTCCGAGGTGTGCGGTGCGCAGGTGCCGTACCGGATCGGTCCGCGCCGTCCCGGCGACGTCGCCGGACTGGTCACCGACGCGAGCGCCGTCACCCGGGCCTGGGGCTGGCGGCCCACCCGTGACCTGACCGACATGTGCCGGGACGCCTGGCGGTTCCAGCAGCTCAATCCCCATGGCTACGCGGACTGTTCCCGGTGATCCGGGGACGGTGCCCGCCCGGAGGCGTGTGCCGATGTCGCAGACCCGCTGGTCGATGACCGCCTACACCGTCGTCGTCGCGGGCCTCACCTGTGTCTCCATGACCCTCGCCGACGCACACGTCCTGGTCGAGGCCCTCATCGGCCTGGGCAGCGCCGCGGCCGTCCTCACCGGCGTGCGACTGCACCGTCCCGCGCGCAGCTGGCCGTGGCTGGCCCTCGCCGCCGGCCTGCTGGTGTTCACCGCGGGTGACACGTACTACGACGTGCAGAACGAGTACTTCCGGGCTCTGGACCCCTCTCCCGCGGACGCCTGCTATCTCGCCGTGTACCCCCTCTTCGCCGCGGGGCTCTTCGGCCTCGTCCGCTACAGCCGTGTCCGCCGTGACCTGCCCAGTCTGCTGGACGCCATGATCGTCACCGCCGGTGTGGGGCTGCCGGTGTGGATCTACCTGGTGCAGCCGCTCGCCGCGCTGGACGGGCTCACATGGCAGCAGCGCGCGATCAGCCTCGCCTACCCGCTGGGCGACCTCCTGCTGCTGGCCATGCTGGTCCGGCTGGTCGCCGCCGGCCCCGGAACTCTGCACAACCGAACCGTGCAACTGCTCGGTCTGGGCATGGTCACGCTGCTCGCCTTCGACATCGCCTACGGCATCCTGCGGCTGGACGACAGCCAGCCGCCCGACACCCTGCTGGACGTCGGCTGGATCGTCTTCTACCTGACGTGGGGGCTGGCCGGCCTGCACCCCTCGATGGCCCGGCTGACCGATCCGGAACCCCGGCCCGAGTCCCTGCGCCCGCAGTGGCGCAGGCTCGTCGTGCTCACCTTCGCCACGCTCATCGCACCCGGCATCCTGGTCATCGAGGCACGGACGGGCAGCCTGCGGCACGCGACCGTGCCGGCCACGTTCTCGGCCATGCTGTTCCTGCTGGTCATCCTGCGGCTCGCGGGCATGGTCGTCGCCCACCGCAAGGCCGTGTCACGCGAACAGGCGCTGCGCGTTGCGACCGCCTCCCTCGTGGCGGCCATGGCACCGCACGAGATCGCGCGGGCCTGCGACACGGCGATCACCGCCCTGGTGGGGCCGGACGTGCCCCACCTGACCCTGCTCGTGCCGCCCGGGCGGTCCCGGCACCTCCACGGGCTCCTCGCGGGCGCCGACGCTCCCGGGGGTCCGCGGGGCGGTCCTCGCCACGGCTGCCGCCTGGTCCCCGCCGACCGGCTCGGTCCGGACCTCGCCCCCGCCCTCGGCGAGCTGCCGTACGCCCTGGTGTGCGCCGTCGGCCAGCCCGACCGCGGGGCCGGCGACGACCTCCCGAGCATGCTGGTGGCCGCGGGACCGGAGCGCCGGCTCGCCGACGTGCGCGGTTCCGTGGAGATACTCGCCTCGCACGCGGGACTGGCCGCGGACCGTATCGCCTTGCGCCGGGAGATCGTGCACCGGGAGAGCGAGGCCTACTTCCGCACGCTGGTCCGCAGCGCCTCGGACGTCATCCTGATCGTCGGCGACGACACGACCGTGCGGTACGCCAGCCCCTCCGCCGAGGCCGTCCTGGGCAGCGCCGCGCTGACCGGCACGGCGCTGCGGGAACTGGTGGACCCCCGGGACCGCGACCGGGTGGAGAGCACCCTCATGGCCCCCGACGGCGACGCGAGCCGGGAGAGCCACGACCACTGGCGGGTGCTGCGCGGCGGCGGCCACATCGAGGTGGAGGTGCGCTGCCGGGACCTGCGGCGGGACGAGACCGTGGGCGGACTGGTCGTCACCCTGCGAGACGTGACCGAACAGCGCCGGCTGCAGCAGGAACTGACCCAGCGGGCCTTCCACGACCCGGTCACCGGCCTGCCCAACCGCACCCTGCTGCTGGAGCGGACCCACCGTGCGTTGCTGCGCGGACGACGCGAACCCGCGCTGACCTGTCTGCTCTTCATCGACCTGGACGACTTCAAGAACGTCAACGACACCCTGGGCCACTCCTGCGGCGACCTGCTCCTGAAGGCGGTCGGCGAACGGCTGGAGGGGACGCTGCGCCGTACCGACACGGCGGCGCGGCTCGGCGGCGACGAGTTCGCGGTGCTGATGGAGGACGCCAAGCTGCCGCTGGACGCCGAACTGCTGGCGGCGCAGGTCATCCAGACCCTGGGCCGGCCCTTCCGGCTGGCCGGCGACACCGTGAACGTCTCCGCCAGCGTGGGCGTGGCCACCGCTCTCGACACCACGGACGCCCAGGAACTGCTGGCCCTCGCCGACGTGGCCCTGTACGCGGCGAAGGCGGCCGGCAAGCGCCAGTGGCGGCGCTTCCGGCCCCAGCTGCGGACCCGTATGACACAGCGTCAGGATCTGCGGGTGCGGCTGGACGACGCGATCGCCCGGGACGAGTTCGCGTTGCTGTACCAGCCCGTGGTGGACCTCGTCACGGACGAGGTGGTCGGCTTCGAGGCGCTGGCCCGCTGGCCGCACCACCGGCACGGGCCCGTACCGCCCAGCCAGTTCATCCCGCTCGCCGAGGAGACCGGACACATCACGCCGCTGGGCGCCTGGGTGCTGCACAGCGCCACCGCCGACATGGCCCGGCTGCAGCTCCAGACCGGGCGGCCGACGCCGCCGTACGTCAGCGTGAACGTCTCCGGTCGTCAGTGGCAGGAACAGGGCTTCGTGGACGAGGTCTCCCGCGCTCTGGAAACCCCGGGCCTGGCCCCGGGCTCACTGCAGCTGGAGCTCACGGAGTCGGTACTGATGCGCCGGGACGAGCGGATCGACGAGCTCGTCCGCGAGCTCAGGGATCTCGGCGTGCGCATCGCCGTGGACGACTTCGGCACCGGATTCTCCTCGCTGCGCTATCTGCACGACTTCCCCGTCGACGTCCTCAAGATCGACAAGTCGTTCATCGACGACATCCCCGAGGACACCCGGCAGGTCAGACTCGTCGAGGGGATCGTCCGCCTCGCGAGCACGCTCGAGGTGCAGGTGATCGCGGAGGGCGTCGAGACGTCCTTGCAACGCGAGCTGCTGACGGCGATGGGCTGCCGGTACGGACAGGGCTTCCTGTTCGCGCGGCCGATGACGGTGCGGGAGGGCGCGGCGGTGGTGCTCGACGGACGCGCCCTCAGCGACCGGCCGGGGGAAGGGACGACAGGGCGAACGCCGTCTCCACCAGGGCGACATGGCTGAACGCCTTGGGCGCGTTGCCCAGCTGACGGCCCGCGTCCGGGTCCCACTGTTCGGCGAGCAGACCGACGTCGTTGCGGATGGCGAGGACCCGTTCGAAGACCTCCCGGGCCTGCCTCGGGTGCCCGGTCGCGGCGAGGCTCTGGGCGTACCACAGGGAGCACGAGACGAACGTCCCCTCGGAGTCGCGGATGCCGTCCAGGGCACGCCCGGCGGCGTACCGTCGCACGAACCCTCCGTGAGCCAGCCGCCGCATGGCGCGCACGGTGCCGCGCACCCGCTCGTCCCCGGCGGGCAGGAAGCCGAGGCGGGGGATCAGCAGCGCCGAGGCGTCGAGGGCGGAGGAGCCGTAGAACTGCACGAAGGACCTCTGCCCGCTGTCCCACCCCTTGCGGCAGACGTCCCGGTGGACCTCGTCGCGCATGGCCCGCCACACACCGGAGGAGCCGTTCCTGCCGAGCAGCACGCCCATGCGCACGGCACGGTCGGCGGCCACCCAGGCCATGACCTTGGAGTGGACGAACTGTCTGGGCGCTCCCCGTACCTGCCACATCCCCTGGTCCGGCCGGCGCCAGTGCCGCTCGAGGTGGCCCATGAGCACCTCCACCAGGTCCCACACATGAGCCGGCATGGGGATCCCGGCGCGCAGCGACAGCCAGAGCGTGTCCATGACCTCGCCGTACACGTCCAGCTGGAACTGAGGCATCGCGGTCCCGAACCGGACCGGCCGCGACCCGTCGTAACCGGTCAGCCACGGCGCCTCGGTCTCCGTCAGGAGCCGTTGGCCCTCGACACCGTAGACGGTCTGCAGATGGTCCGGGTCACCCGCGACGGCCCGTACGAGCCAGTCCAGCCAGGCCGTGGCCTCCTCCCGGTAGCCGCTGCGCAGCAGGCAGGACAGGGTGACGGTGGAGTCGCGCAGCCAGCAGTACCGGTAGTCCCAGTTGCGCTCTCCCCCCACGCAGCCGGGAAGGGACGTGGTCGGTGCCGCGACGACGCCGCCCGTGGGGGCGTAGGTGAGCGCCTTGAGGGTGATCAGGGAGCGCATCACCGCCTCGCGCCACGGTCCGGCGTAACGGCATTGGGCGCTCCAGCGGCGCCAGAACTGGCTGGTCTCCTTCAGCGCCGTCTCCGCCGGGACGTACAGCGGTGGGGGCGGCTCGGTCAGGTGCGACGGGGACCAGACGAGCGTCAGGGCGAGCCTACGGCCGGCCGTGACCGTGAAGTCGTGCACCGTGCGGTCCGCCCGGTCGGGCCCGTGCACCGGCCCGTCGGCGTGCAGCCAGACGGCGTCCGGACCGGCGACCGCGACCGTGCCGGACTCGCCGACCCGGACCCACGGCAGCACGCGGCCCTGGTGGAAGCGCAGCCGGAGTTCGCTGCGCACGGTCACCCGGCCCCACAGGCCCTCCACCATGCGGATCAGGCACGGCGACTGGGTGCGCGGGGGCATGAAGTCGACGACCCGCACGGCGCCGGCCGCGCTGTGCCACTCCGTCTCCAGGATCAGGGTGTCCCCGCGGTAGGTCCGGCGGGTGCACCGGCCGCCGGCGACGGGGGCCACCTTCCAGAACCCGTTGTCCCGGGTGCCCACGAGCGCGGCGAGACAGGCCGGCGAGTCGAACCGGGGCAGGCACAGCCAGTCGACCGATCCGTCCCGGCCGACCATCGCGGCGGTTTCCAGGTCGCTGATGAGGGCGTAGTCCTCGATGGGCGCGTTCATGACGGGAGCCGCTCGTAGTCGCACCGCTCGGAGTCGCACCGTTCGGAGTCGCTGCGCCCGTGGTCGCACCGGCGTGCGGGGTCCTGCCGCAGCAGCGGCTCCCACCAGGAGCGGTGCGTCCGGTACCAGTCGACCGTCTCCTCAAGGCCCGTGACCAGGTCCTTGCGGGGCGCGAACGCGAGTTCCGTGCGGATCTTCGTGCAGTCGACCGAGCGGCGGTGGTCGCCGCCGTCCCGGCCGTCATCGACGAACCGGACCGTCCCCGGGTCGGCCCCGCAGACGCCCAGCACCAGCCCGGCGAGCTCCCGGTGGGAGAGTTCGTCCCCGCCGCCGATGTTGTAGACCTCGCCCGGGCGCCCGCCCCTGCGGACCAGTTCGATGCCGCGCACCTGGTCGTCGACGTGGATCCAGTCGCGGACGGTGAGCCCGTTGCCGTACAACAGCACGGGCCTGTCCTCCAGAAGGTGGGTGATGATCAGCGGGACGACCCGCTCGGGGAACTGGTGGTGCCCGTAGGTCGTCGAGCACCGGGTCACCCGCACGTCGAGGCCGTGCGTGCGGTGGTACGCCAGCGCCAGCAGGTCGGACGCCGCCTTGGACGCGGAGTAGGGCGAGTTGGGCCGCAGGGGGTCGGTCTCGAGCCAGGAGCCGGCGCGCACGGAGCCGTAGACCTCGGCGGAGGAGATGTGCACGAACCTGCGCGGCCCGTGCCGCAGCGCCGCCTCCAGCAGGGTCTGCGTCCCCAGGACGTTCGTGCGGACGGCGGGGGCGCCGGCGGCGAAGTGCACCACCTGGTCGTGCGCCGCGACCAACGCGTCGACGACGTCGAGGTCACAGATGTCGCCGTGGACGAAGGAGAAGCCCCGCGCGTGACGGACGTCGTCCAGGTTGGCGGGGTTGCCGGCCTCGGTGAGCTTGTCCAGGACGGTCACCGCCACGTCCGGGGGGCCGCCGGGGCCCAGCATCGTGCGCACGTAGTGCGAGCCGATGAAGCCGGCTCCGCCGGTGACGAGGATGCGGGTCGAGGTCATGACGAGTACCGTGCTTTGCCACGTATGTTTACGTCGTATATGTACAGGGTCCACCGTCGAGGGGTCCACGTCAACCTCTGACCGTTCCGCTTGACTTTGTGCCGACATGAGATGAACGTGTACGTATACACCGTATCCTTCTCAGAGGAGCGGACTGCTCATGACTTTCGCGCTCAGCCGCCCCGAGGTCGACCTGGAGCTCATCTTCCCGGCGCTCAACGAGGAGCATCGCCTCCCGTCCACCATCGAGCTCACCGTCGACTACCTCGCCGAGCGGCCCTGGACCTCCGCGGTCGTGGTCGTGGACAACGACAGCGCCGACCGCACGCACGACGTCGTGCGGCGTTTCGCCGGAGCGCCCGTCCCCGTGTACACCATCGGCTGCAGCGACCGCGGCAAGGGAGCCGCCGTCCGCCGGGGCATCTCCACCTCCTCGGCCCGGTACGTGGGGTTCGCCGACGCCGACAGCGCCACCCCCATCGAGACGCTCGAACCCGTCATGGCCCTGCTCGAGCAGGGGCACGCGGCGGTGATCGCTTCCCGGCGGGCCCCGGGCGCGCACTACGAGATCGAACAGTCCGCGCTGCGCCGCTGCGGCGGCTGGCTCTTCCGGCGCATGGCTCGCTTCTCCCTCCCCGGCATCGCCGACACCCAGTGCGGCTTCAAATTCTTCGACGGGCCCCTCATCCGCGAGATCGTCGACGGTTGCCACGTCGACGGATTCGCCTTCGACGTGGAGATCCTCGCCCGCGTCGGGCGCCGGGGACACCGGGTGACAGAAGTGCCGGTCGCCTGGTGCGACGTGCCGGGATCGACGTTCTCGGCCCGCCGGGACGGGCTGCGCTCGATGGCCGACCTGATCAGGATCTCGATAGCGCGGTGACCGCCATGACTGCACTGAACGAGCTCGCCCGAGCTGACATACTCTTCCTCAACTGGCGCGACCCCTCCCACCCACGGGCCGGCGGCGCGGAGGTGTTCTGCCGTGAGACCGCCCGCCGGTTCAGCGCCGCCGGCGCCCACGTCACGGTCTTCACGGCACGCCACCCGGGCTCCGAACCCCACTCCGTGTCCGACGGCACACGGATCCTGCGCGGCGGCGGCACCTACGGCGTCTACGCCGCGGCGGCCCGGCACCTGCTGCGCCACCGCCACACCTACGACGCCGTCATCGACTGCCAGAACGGCATCCCCTTCTTCTCGCCGCTGTTCACACCGCGCTGGACCGCGGACATCTGCGTCGTCCACCACGTCCACCAGACCCAGTTCGACCTGCTGTTGCCCCGCCCGCTGAACACCGTCGGCAGGGTCCTGGAGAAGCAGGTGAGCAAGGTGGTCTACCGCGGGCGTCCGGTCGTCGTGGTCTCCCCCTCCACCCTGGAGGGGATCCGGCGTGAACTCGGCTTCCGCAACCCGGTCTACATCGTCCCCAACGGCAACACGCTCGCCCCCGCCTCCCACGGACCGGCCGGGTCCGCCGACGATCCGCGGGGCCGGACTCCGGCCATCGCGGTCGTCAGCAGGCTCGTGCCGCAGAAGCGCCTGGACCTGCTGGTGCACGCCATGCCGGCGCTGGTGCACAAGATGCCCGGCGTGCGGCTCGACATCGCCGGGGACGGCACTGAGCTGCCCCGCCTGCGCGCCCTCGCGACACGGCTCGGCGTCTCGGACGCCGTCACCTTCCACGGCCGGGTGAGCGACGAACGCAAGTGGGAGCTGCTCGCCCAGGCATGGCTGACGGTCGTTCCGTCCGTCGCCGAGGGATGGGGCCTCACCGTCATCGAGGCCAACGCCGTCGGTACCCCCGCCGTCGTCTACGACGTGCCGGGACTGCGCGACGCGGTACGGCCCGGGCACACCGGATGGCTTCTGCCACCGGAAGCGGACCTGGCCGGCGGAGTCGCCGACGCGCTGGCGGAGCTCACCGAGGCCGCCGCGCGGGAGCGGGTGGCCGGCCGATGCCGCTCCTGGGCCGCGACCTTCTCCTGGGACGACACCGCGGAGCGGCTTGCCGCCGTGGTCCTGGAGGAGATGTCACGGACCCGGCGCCACCGGCACTCCCGCCGCCGGCCGAGCGATCTCTCCGTCATCGGCAGTTTCCGGGTGACGGACGGCAACGCGATGGAGCAGGTGCTCAGGCAGGCCCTGCGCCTGACCGACGCCTGGAACCGGTGCGGGGACACCTTCCGGGTGCTGCTGCACGGCTGCGACGAGGTCCGCGCCGCTCGGGCCCTCCGCCGTCTGGGCGTCCGGCCGAGCGAACTCACCCTGGCCAGCCGACAGGACGTCCTCGTGGGAACGGCCGGCCCCCAGAGCGAAAGCGACCGCACCACGCCATGACCTCCACGCGCATCTCCGCCCCCCACCCGGTCGCACGCCCGGACGACGTCAGGGCCGTGCAGGGAGCCCGCTGGGTCACCGCCGCGTGGCTGACCGTCGGAGCCCTCAACTACGGCTACGCCCTGCTGCTGACGCGGTTGCTGGACGTGCACGACTTCGCGACCTTCGCCGCGGGACAGGGACTGGTGCTGTGCGCGGCGACCATCGCTCTCGTCGCCATCCCGTGGGTGCTGGCCCAGGCCCTGGCACGCGCCCGTTCGCAGTCCGAGCGCGGTGAGGCCGTGCGGTTCGCCGTGGTGATCGCGGTGACCGGCGGGCTCGTGGCCGGCGGTGCGGTCGCCCTGGTGGCCACGCGGTTCGCCGGTGCGGCCACCGTCGCCACACTCGGCGTCGTCACCCTGCTCAGTTACGTCACCCGGGTCAGCGGCGGCTGGCTCCAGGGCACCGAGCGGATGCGGACCCTGGCCGGCGTGCTCACCGGTGAGGCGGCCCTGAAGGTCCTCGCGGGCCTGTTGCTCGTGTCGGTGTTCGGCCTCGGTGCCACCGGGGCCCTGGCCGCGTTCGGGATCGGGGCGGTCGCCCTGCTGCTGTGGTGGCCGTACCGGATGACGCGCGGGGGCAGGTGGTGGGCTCAGGCACGGGCGAACCGCGACCTGTGGCGCCGTGCGCTGGAACTGGGCAGTGTGCAGAGCCTGGTGGCGCTGATGGCCACCGTCGACCTGGTCCTGGTCGCGCTGCTTCCGACCGGCGCGGCGGCCACGGCCGGCTATCAGGCGAGCGTGATGATGGGCCGGGCGCCGCTCTTCCTGGCCGGCGCCATCTCGGTGGCCTTCTTTCCCGCGCTGTCCCGGCGGCGGATGGGTACACCGCTGGCCGCCAGCGCCGTACGGATGTACCTCATCGTCGCCCTCCCCCTCACGGCCGTCTACGCGACCACACCACCCGAGGTGTTCGGCGTGATCTTCCCGGCGAACTACGGCATGTTGAGCAGGATCGCGGTGTACACCGCGGTCTCGGGGTTCGCCGTCGGCGGTATCAACCTCGTCTCCACCTTCTTCCAGGCGGTCAACGACCAGTCCTGCCAGCCTCGTCAGGCCGTCGGGGTACTGCTCTTCCTGGTGGGCCTGCTGGTCGGCTGGCGGGCCGGAGGGATACCGGGACTGGCGCTCGGCGGCTGCTGCGGCGCCCTGGCGGCGTTGCTGCTGCTGATGGGTCTGCTGGTGCGCCGGCAGGGATTCCATGTCTTCGTGGGACTACCGCTGGTCGAACCGCTCGCCGTCACCTGCGTGCTCGTGGCGCTGCGTCCGGTTCCCGTCGCCTGGCTCGTCGCCGCGACGGCCACCGGGGCCCTGGCGGCCATGCGGTTCCTGCGGCACCGGGTGAACTCCACGTCTCAGGACCGCTCGGACGACGCGGGGTCCGGGCAGGACACCCCGAAGGGACCCGAGGAGGGCCCGGTCCACGGTGCCGGGCGCCCGAGCGGGGACACCGCCGCCACCCGGCTCCTCCTCGACGCCGTCTGGCGCCACGACGTCCGCCCCGCCGGGGACGAGGAACTGCGCCGCGCCCTGACCCTGGCCCGTGCCGGCAACACGGAAGCCCTGCTCGCCGCCGCCTATCCCCGGCAGTTGGCCGAGACCGTGGCCGAGGCCGAGAAGTGCGAGGCGTCCTTCCGCAGCAATGCGCGCGAGGCGACGGAGCGGCTGCTCGCGGCGGGCATCCCGAGTGTCCTGATCAAGGCGGACGGACCGGGCGAACACGTGGGGGGCGACTTCGACCTGGTCGTCCCCGACGGCACATGGGCGGCGGCGGCCGAGACGCTGTCCGGCTGGTGCATGCGCCGCGAGCGGTACTGGTTGGAGCGGGCCACGAAGGTGCTGTTGTGGCCGCCCACTGGCCCGGCCGTCCACCTGCACGCCTCCGTCTCGTGGTTCGGCGTCCCGGTGATCCCCAACACCCGGCTGTTTGCTCGCGCCTCGGCCTGCGACGACCGTCCCTGGCTGGAGCCCCGTCCGGCGGACCGGCTGCGCATCTGGCTGGCCCACGCGCTCTTCCAGAACCTGTCGTTCGAACTGTCGGAGCTTCTCGCCATCAGGCCGCTGCTGCGGCCGGACGTCCTGGCCGAGGCACGGAGCGCGTCTGCCCGGGAAGGCTGGGGCACCGCCCACGACCAGGCCCTCGCCGTCGCCGTGGAGACCGTCGGACGGCTCGACCGGGGTGAGTTCGTCCCCCTGCCCATGCCCCTTCCGACGAAGGTCTCCCTGCAGGTGGCGCTGGAGCACACCCCCCGTCTGCTGCGCGAGGGACGGATCGAGGGCGCCGTACGAGAGGCAGCGCTCAGGGTTCCGCTGTGCGTGGCCAAGAGCCGAAAGGCGGGCACCTCATGACCGGCATCCGCGTCAGGCCGAACAGCCGCCCGCGCACCCCGGCCCGACTGGTGGTGGCGGTGTCCGGCCCCGACGACTCCGGCAAGTCCACTCTGGTGGACGAGGTCGTGACGACACTGCGGGAGCGGGGTTGCACGGTCACCAGGACCTACTGCTACGGCTGCGTGCTGTGCCGCCGGTTCCCGGGCCGTCCCCGGTCCGCACGTCCTGCGGGCCCGCCGTCACCGCTGGGAACCCGGTTCGACGCCCTCCATGCCCGCGTCGACGCCGCCGAACTCGCCCTACGGCTGCTGGCCGCGAGGGTGCGGTCCGCCGTGCGCGGCCTCGCACGCCGCCCCCGCGTGATCCTCACCGACCGTGGCCCCCTTGACTCCCTGGCGAAGTTCGACCCCCCGCCCGGCTCCCGGACCGCCGCGCTCTTCCGCCGTCTGGCCAGCGCGTACGACCTGACACTGCTCCTGAGGAGTCATGCCGAGGAAGCCGCCGACGACGGCGGGGACCCCGGACGGCACTGGCAGGAGCGTTACCGCCGCTGGGCGTGCTCCACGGCGGACGTGGTCGGCCTCGACGCACGCGGCACCACGCCGGCACTCGCCGCGGACGCCGCCTGCTGGCTCATGGCGGCGCGCTGGAACACCTTGCGGCAGGAGGAGCAGCCCTGCGCGGCCGGCCCGGCACGAAGCCGGGTGGTCGTCTCGGCCTTCGACAACACCCGCAGCGCCGAGTACCGCGGCGGCGGTTCGGCCGTGGTGGATCACGTGGCCCGGCGCCTGGCGCAGGACTTCGACGTCACCGTCGTCACCGCGGCGCGGCACGGCGGAACAAAGGTGCGCGACGGACTGCGCTACCGCTTCGTGCCCGTCTGCCGGGCCGGCCCCCGAGCCGCCCAACTCCTGTTCCAGGCGGTGCTGCCCCTTCTCGCCCAGAGGATCCCCCACGACGTGTGGCTGGAGAACCTCACTCCCCCGTTCACGACGGGCCTGCTGCCCCTCTTCGCTCCGAAGCCCGTCATCGGGATCAACCAGTGCCGGTGCGGCGAGGCCACCTGGCAGAAGTACCACGTTCCCGTCTTTCCCCTCGAACACCTCGCCCTGCGCCGCTACCGGGACCTGGTCGTCCTCAACCAGGCGGACGCCGCCGACGCCCGCCGCCACAGCCCCGGGGCGGCGGTGCACCTGATCGAGAACGGCGTGGACCAACGGACCGTCGACGACAGCGAGTTCGGCCGGGGCGAGCACATCCTCTTCCTGGGCCGGGTCGACGTACGGCTCAAGGGCCTCGACCTGCTGCTGGCCGCGTACGCGGCGGCCGCCCCGGGCCTGCCGCTCTACATCGCCGGACACGGCACGCCGGCCGAGGAGCGCAGGGTGCGGACGCTGCTCGCCGACGCGGGCGGGAACGTCCACTGGCTCGGCTATGCGGACCCGGAACGCAAGGAACGCCTGCTCCGGGAAAGCGCCTTCATGGTCCTGCCCTCGCGCAGCGAGACGTTCGGACTCGCCGCGCTCGAGAGCATGGCCCACGGCAAACCGGTGATCCACTTCGCCCTGCCGACGCTGAGCTGGATGGAGGACAGGGGAAACATCGGCGTGCCCCCCTTCGACGTCGACCGGTTGGCCGAGGAGATCGGCCGGCTCGCCGCGGACCCGGACCTCCGGCGCGCTCTGGGCCGGCAGGCGTATCGCGCGGCCGGGCACTACACCTGGGAGGCGATGACCGGCCGGTATCTGACGCTGGTGCGGAACGTTCTCGGATCGACCGCCGCGGCGCCGGAGATCCCTCCGCGGGAGATGATCGCCAGTGACTCCTGATCTCCTCACTGCCGTGGTGCGGGGTGGCGGCCCCCTGGTGGTGCTCTCGCCCCACCTCGACGACGCGGTGCTGTCCTGCGGAGCCCTGATGGCGCATGTCCGGGAGCAGGTGCCCGTCACCGTCGTCACGCTGTTCACGGCTGCCGCCCCGCCGCCGTACACCCTGTCCGCTCGCCGTTTCGTGCGCCTGTCCGGCATGCGCGACGCCGAGGAGCTGTACGCCGCCCGTCGCGCCGAGGACCGGGAGGTGCTCACCGCCATGGGCGTCGACTGGCGGCACGCGGGCCTCACAGAGGGACTCTTCCGCCGCAAGCCCCGGCCCGGCACGGGTGAGCCACGACGGCCGAGCCGGTTGCTGCCCGAACGCGACCACGTCTACCCCACCTACCGCGCGCATCTCGCCGCGGGCCGCGTCTCTCCTCACGACGACGACGTCCTGCGTGCCATCACCCGTACTGTCGGGGCGCTGGACGTCCCGGACGCGCCGGGCGGGGCCGGGCCGCTGCTGCTGGCGCCGCTCGCCATCGGCGGGCATGTCGACCATCTGCTGGTCAGGAGTGCGGCAGCGCTGAGCCGGCGCCGCGTCGTCTACTACGGCGACTTCCCCTACAACCGGAACGCCACCGTGGACTCCGACTTCGTACGGCACCACGACCTCGGCCGACCGGTGACGTGGACCCACGGGCTGCACTCCAAGACCGCCTCGATCCTCGGATACCGCACACAGGCCCCGGCCCTGTTCCACGACGGCCGGGTCCCGCTCGCCCCCGAGTTCTACCTGTTCCCCAGGGGCTCATCATGACCATTCTCGAAGCACGACGAGCGCGGACCGCACCGCCGCCCACCCGCCGCGCGGTGCCGCTGTCCGTCCTGTCGGCGGGCGTCTTCCTGCTGGCCGCGACGCTGCGCCTGGTGAACGTGGGCCGTTCCGCGGACCTCTTCGTGGACGAGGTGATCTACCGGCAGCTCGGTGTCAGCGCCGGCCAGGGCGGATTCCCGCGCACCTCCGAGGGCCTGTTCTTCCTGCATCCCCCCGGCTACTTCTATGTGGAGGCCGGCTGGGACAAGCTGGTCGGCACCGGCCCGGACCTCGTCAGCGGTGTGTACCAGGACCGGTTGATCAACGCCTTCCTCGGAGCCGCCACGGCGGTCCTGGTGCTGCTGCTGGTCAGCAGGGCCGGATCCCGCACTGGCGGTGTCGTGGCCGCCCTGCTGTTCACCCTGGACCCGTACATCATCCGGCAGAACGACCGGGTGATGCTGGACACCCAGACCGTGCTGTTCGTGCTGGCCGGATACCTGGTGCTCCTCCCGCTCGCCCGTCAGCCGCTGCCCGGCCGGCCCCGTCTCAGGGCCCTGGCGGCCGGGCTGCTGTTCGGGCTGGCCCTGCTGACCAAGGACCACTCGGCGCTGATCACCGTGCTGCCGCTGCTCCTCGCGCTGCTCCTCGGCTGGGGGCCACCCAGGCGGCTGCTGCTCATCACGCTGGGAGCCGGCGTCGTGCCGTACGGGCTGTATGTGGCGCTGGTGGGGCTCTGCGGTCACTTCACACCGTTCTGGTACGACAAGAGCCACGGGGCCGCCCGTCTGATCGGGATCGTGCAGGAGTCCGGGTTCCACGCGGCCGGTACGCCCTCGCTGACCAGCCGGCTCATCGACCAGGTGACGACGTTCGCCTCCACCTACGCGCTGCTGCTGCTCGGCCCGGTCGCCCTGGTGGTGCTGCTGCGCCGCAAGGATCCGGTGCTGCGGATGCTGGGCCTGTTCCACCTGTGCGCCGGTCTCACCCTGGCCTTCGCGCTCGCCCACGGGACGCTGGAGGAGCAGGCGCTGTACCTGCTCATCGTGCCCACCGTGGTGGTGCTGGGTGCCGCGCTCGGCGTGGTGACGGAGCGCTTCCGGCAGTTGGACGGCCGCCGGGCGCTGCGCACCGTCCTGCTCGTGTCCCTCGTCGGCTTCCTCACCGCGACCGTCGCCTTCTCGGGCGTCTCCTACGCCAGGGTGCACTCCGGGAGCGACGACGGATACGCCCGGCTGCGCGCCTACATGGCCCGGCACGTGCCCGTCGGCAGCACGGTCATCGCGGCCGACGGCGGGGCCAGCGGCGGTATCTCGTCGTGGGCGCTGAGGGACCGGTACGTCATGGGCGACTGGGTCACGCCCGAGGCCCGCACCCGCGCCTTCGCCCGTTATCTGGTCGTCCCGTGGAAGGTGATCGACCAGGGGTACGGCACGATGGACGCGGGCACCGCCCGGCACCTCGCACGCGAGGGCCACCTGCTGTTCTCCTTCCACGGGCGCACCTACGGCACGCTCGCGCTGTACAAGCTACCGCTGCCCGACAAGGCCTACCTGCACCATCTGGCAGCGACCCCGCACCGGCGGACGGGGGCCGACCATGGCCCGTGACCGCCGCCTTCCTCGGGTGCTGCTCCTCACCAGCGGTCCCGTCGACGGCGGGAGGGGAGGCGACACCGATCTCGCGATGGCACTCGCCCGGGAGATTCCGGTCGTGCGCCACCTCTGGTTCCGGAAGTGGCCCGGAGCCGACGACGCGGTGCGGGACCTGCCGGGACGGTCGGTTCCGCTGCTGTCGCGCGACGGCGTTCCGCGGCTGCCGGTGCGGGTCCAGGCGGTGGCCGCCGGGTCCGTGCTCACCCGGCGGTGCGACCTCGTGCACGCCGTGATGACCATCGGCACCACCTTTCCCCCGTTCTCCCGCCTCTGGCCGAGGATCGTCGGCGACACGCCGGTCCTGCACACCGTCCCCGGCGTCATGGACCCGGCCCTTCTCGCCCGGTGCCGCCCGCTGGGCCGCACCGTGGCGCTGTCCGAGGACACCGCGGGAAGGATGCGCTCGGCGGGGTTCGGGGAGGTCCGGGTCATCCGCCCCGTCGTCCGGCTGGACGAATGGCCCCTGCTGCCCCGGCCGGCCTCGGACCGGCCGACCGTGCTGGTCACCGGTCATCACGACCCGGGGGGCGGCGCCGAGGAGGCCATCGCCTCGGCCGGGGTCGCCGCTCGGGCCGGCGCCCGCTTCCGGCTGGTCCTCGCGCTGCGCGACCGGCCGGGACTGAACACCCGCGCGCTGGAGGCGGACCTGCGTGCCCGGGCCGCCCGCCAGGGGCTGGCGGAGACCGAGGTGCTGGGCCCCGTCCGCGACATGCACGGCCTGCTGGCCTCCGCGGACGTCCTGCTCTACGTGCCCCGCGCGCTCGGCGGCAAGGCGGACGTTCCGCTCACCGTGCTCCAGGCCCTGGCCACGGGGCGGCCCGTCGTGCTGAGCGACCTGCCGCAGTTCGCGTCCTTGTGCGGCGCCGTGCTGCGCGCCGCCCCGGGCGACTGCGAGCAGACCGGCCGTCTGCTGCGGCACGTGCTGGACCGGCCCCGATGGTGGCGGAACCTGGCGGAGCGGGGACGCATGACGGTGGAGGAGCGTTTCGGCGTGGCACGGTTCGCGGCGCAGTACGCGCGCCTGTACGAGGAGCTGCTGCCATGACGGACGCAGGCGGCCACCGGAACAGCGGCCCGAGGGGCGTGGCCGACCGGTCCACGGCGGCCAGGTCCACGCCCGTGCGGTCCGGTGGCACGAGGCGGCGCCGTCCCGTCCGCCGGTGGGTGCTGTACGCGGCGGTCGCCGCCGTCATCGCCGCCGTGGTCTCCTTCACCCGCCTCGGCGACCCCACCCAGCCCCGCGAGCAGTACTTCTTCGGCACCCTGCAGACGAGCCCGCGCACCGCCCGCGCCGACGAGACCCACGGCATACGGGTGGCGCATCTGACCGTCCAGTGGGACCGGTTCGAGCCGGCTCCCGGCCAGGTGGACCAACGCTACGTCGCCGCGCTCAGGGCGAGAGTGCGGTTGTTCCGGAGTGCGGGCCTGCGCGTGGAGGCGGGCCTGGGCCTCAACAACCCGCCGTCCTGGCTTCTCGGCAAGTACCCGGAGGACTCCTTCACCGACCAGCGCGGTGCACGGTTCACCTCCAGCCCGAACCTGGTGTTCAGCCAGGAGATCCGCAACGAGGTGGCCGGCTATCTACGACAGCTGGACAGCGAGATCGGCCTGGGCAGCTTCTGGGCGATACGCGTCGGGGTGAACGACGCCGGGGAGTTCACCTATCCGCCGCCGGCCCGGAGCACCCGCGGCCCCATGTCGTACTGGGCCTACGACCGGCACGCGCAGGCGAGCGGCGCGGACCCCGGCCGGCCCCCGACCGTGCCCCCGAACCCCTATCCGGGCTGGCGACCGGGCCAGGGCACCTACAACGGCGCCGCCTTCGGCACGCGCCAGGTGTCCCGGTGGTACGACTGGTACCTCGGCGCGCTCGCCGACGCGGTGAACTGGCAGACCGGGCAGTACGAGGCACTGGGCTACCGCGGACTGCTGCTGGTGCTGATCCCCGGGGCCGGGTTCTACCCCGGCGACCTGTCCGCGGCCGTCGACGGCCATCTCCGCGAGACGGCCGAAGGGGGGCTCATCAGCCGCGGCGCCGGCTTCTTCCGCACCATCGCGCTCATCGACCACCGGCCCAATGTGCAACTGGTCTCCACAGCGCTCGTGGACGGCTCGGGCACCCCCAGGAACAACGCCTGCCAGGCCGCCGACACCAGCGTCACCCCGGACGCTCTCGACCCGGCCGCGCAGGCCCGCGTGCGGGCCTGGTCGTCGGTGCGCTGGATCTCCCGGATCGCGGCACAGGAGGGCTTCCCCATCAGCGGGGAGAGCGCGGGACCTCATGTGGCCGCCTACTACCCCGGCGTCATGAACCAGGCCGGACGTCAGCTGAAGTCCTGCGGACTGACGGGACTGATGTGGGCCTTCGACCACAACCTGTACGACGGTACTCCCGGATCCTCGCTCGGGGACTACGCCTCGGTGATCACGAAGCTGCAGAGAGGAGACACACCATGACGGTGACCGTGCTCACCCCCGACCGCCTCCACGCCGCGGACATCGCCACCTGGCAGGCCATGCAGCACACAACTCCGGCCCTGGCCAGCCCCTTCCTGTCGCCGGAGTTCACCCGGGCCGTGGGCCGGCACCGCCCCACCGCCCGCGTCGCCGTGCTCTCGGACGGATCCGGGCCGGTGGGCTACTTCCCGCACGAGCACCACAGCCTGGGACTGGGACTGCCCATCGGCAGCGGGCTGTGCGACGTGCAGGGGCTGGTCCACGCGCCGGGCCTCGACTGGGACGTGCGGGCGCTGCTGCGCGCCTGCGGACTGCGCCTGTGGCGGTACGACCATCTCACCGCGGGCCAGCGGCCCTTCGACAGCGGCGTCATGCACCGCTCCACGTCACCCGTCATCGACCTGACCACCGGCTTCGATGCCTACCTCGCGGGGCTGCGCGACAGGTCGCCGGCGCAGGTGAGTCAACTGGAGGCCAAGGAACGCCGGCTGACGCGTCGCGTCGGCGAGCTGCGGCTGGTGTTCGAGGAGACCGCACCCGAACGTCTCGAGACGCTCATGCGGTTGAAGTCCGCGCAGTACCGGGCCAAGGGCCAGGTGGACCTGTTCGCGAAACCCGCGGTCGTGGCGCTCCTCCACGCGCTCATGCGCACCAGGTCGACCACCTGCACGGGCACGCTGTCCACGCTGTACGCGGGTGACCGCCCCGTCGCCATGCACTTCGGGCTGCGCTCGGGACGGGTGCTGCAGTACTGGTTCCCCGCCTACGACCCCGAGGCGGCGCGTTTCTCACCGGGCCTCCTCCTCCTGCTGCGGATGGCGCGGGCAGCGGCGGCGCAGGGCATCGAACACCTCGACCTCGGCAAGGGCGACGAGCGCTACAAACAGGAGCTGAAGACGGGCGATCTGCCCCTGGGCGAGGGGTGGGTGACGCTGGGCACCGTCCCGGCCGCGCTCCGGCACGCCCAGATGGTGTCGGGCCAGAAGGCACGAGCGCTGGTGGCGGGGAATCCCGTCCTACGACGGCTCGCGCTCAAGGCCGTCAACACTCGTCGCTAGCCGGGCCGGAGAGCCTCACTCCCCCGGCCATCCGGATCACCCCTCCTGGAAGCGGACGGCGCGCTTCACGGCCGTCCGCAGGCCTCGGTCGACCGCGGAGACGGGGAGGCGTTCCCGGTAGTAGCGGGGGGAGCGCAGGAGGTCCGCGCCGAGGGACTCCTTGAACGCGGCGAGCGACGCCCCCTGGCGGGACCCACCCAGGTCGTACCAGCGGCAGCCGGCGGCACACGCGTCCTCGATCGCGAGGCGGTGCAGCAAGTTGTTGGCCCGGACCGGATGCGCCAGGTCCCGATTCATGGCCCCGTGCCAGAACTTGGCGTGCTGACCGCGACGCAGGACGACGATCGCCGCGGCGGGTTCCCCGGCGCACCGAGCGATCCAGATCGTGCACGACTCTCCGAGCCGCTCGACGACTGTCTCCAGCCGCTCCCTCGGGAAGGCTCGCTTCCTGCGCCACCGGGCGAGCGCCAGCGGCTCGTGCTGACGGGCGGCCCAGCGCACGATGGACTGCTCGAACAGGTGATAGAACTCCGGGACCAGCCGGCCGGCCCGGTCCACCTCGACGTCGACGTCCGAGCGCTCCGCGCGACGGACAGCGCGCCGGGCGCTCCGATGAAAGCGGCGTTCCCAGATCGTGTCGAAGCCGCCGTCCAGGTCGAGCACATGCACCGTGTGGAGGTCCTCCCGGAAGCCCTCGGGTACGGCACGTGCCCACACGTCCGAGTCCTCGGGACGCAGCCGCACACCCACGCGCAGGGCCGGGAGCCGCGCGAGGTCCTCGAAGACCACCCGGGCCTCCCGCGGGCCGACGCTTCCCGAGGACACCGGCCCACCGATGCCCCACTCCCCCGGCCAGGACTCCTGCGTCGTCGTGAACGGCGGCCGCCGGCGCCTGGACACCAGGGGAAACACGACCCGGCTGCCGTTCTCGAACTCGTACAACCGGCCGGCGTCCTGAAACGGCCCCGTGGCGCACACGCAGTCGAGCCATGCCGGCGTCTGGGTGACGTTGGTCGCCCCGTCCTTGTCGGCGAGCCCCCACCAGGTGTCCCGAGGCACCGGGGTGGTCACGCGCACGGGCCCGGCCGACGTGTCGATCAGGAGTACAGCGGGTGCGTTCACGGCCTTTCCTGCCTGCCTGGGGCGCCGCCTGACTGCGCCCATCGATCCTAATCCGCGGGAACAAGACGGGCATCTCGGGCGATCATGCCCGGGCCCGCCCATGCCTCGCCACGTACATGTACGCCGTAGGCTTGGCGCCAGAGGTTCGTCGGGCGGTGAGGAGACCGGACGATGGCAAAACCCGCCGGGTCCCCCGCCCGCCGCGCGAGCGACCGCGGCCGCTACGGCCGGCTGAGCCGGGAGCGCGTGCTGGCCAGCGCGCTGGCGCTGGTGGACCGTGAGGGCCTGTCGGCGCTGAGCATGCGACGGCTGGGTGCCGAACTCGGCGTGGAGGCGATGGCCCTCTACCGGTACGCGGAAGGCAAGGACGGTCTGCTGGACGGCCTGGTGGAGGCCCTCTATCTGGAGCTGGAGGAGCGGCTGGCCGCCGAGACCAAGGCGGTCGACTGGCGGGCCGGCCTCCATCGCGTCGCCCGGGCGACGTACGACGTCTGCCTCGCCCATCCCCAGGTGGTCCCCCTGCTGACCACGCGCATGCTGGCCGTCCCGCTCGCCCGGCGGCCGCTGGCCGTGCTGAAGGACCACGAGCGGGTGCTCAGGCTGCTCAAGGAGGCCGGGCTGGACGAGGCCCGTACGGCCAACGCCTTCCGCGCCTTCACCGCCTGGCTGCTCGGCTACGTCTCCGTGGAGCTGCGGCCGGTGATCGACAACCCGGACGAACCCGATCCCGCCTTCCGTCTGGGGCTGCATCGCATGCCGCCCCAGGAACTGCCCGGCCTGCGGGAAGCCGCGCCCACCCTCATCGAGCCGGGTGGAGCGGAGGGGCTGGCGGCCGGGCTGGACGCCCTGCTCGACCGTTTCGCCGGGGCCACTTGAGCAAGGCGTTTCGCCGGGCTGCCTGAGCGAGACGTCCCGCCGGGCCGCCCGCGCTAGGCATCTCGCTGGAGCCGCGTACGTGAGGCATCTCGCCGGGGCTGCCAGCGCGAGGCATCCCGCCAGGGCCGCCCGCGCCAGGCGTTTCGCCAACGTCACCCCGCGCGAGGTATCTCGCCGGAGCCGCCTACGGGAGGCATCTCGCCGAGGCCGGCGCTAGGTGTTTCGCCAGCGTCACCCGCGCCAGGCATCCCGCCGGAGCGGCCTACGTGAGGCATCCCGCCGGAGCCGCCTACGTGAGGCATCCCGGCGGCGCCGCCCGTGTGAGGGAGCGCGCCCTAGGCGCGCCCACCACGAGCCACGCTTGCGAACAGCCGCGCCGATGTCGCCCCCTCCGCCGCCATCTGCAGCACCGCGTCCCTGTCGGCGGTCCGCAGCAGCGCCCGTGTCGCGCGGAGGGCCGCCGCCGGGGCGGCGAGGAGGGTGGTCAACTGCTCCGCCACGCGCGTGTGCAGATGCTCCCGGTCCTCCACCACCTCGGTGACCAGGCCGAGCCGGGCCGCCTGGGCCGCGGACACGCGCTCGCCCAGCAGCAGGAGTTGGGCGGCGCGCTGGGGGCCGAGACGCTGGGGGAGCAGCAGGGTGCCGGCGCCGTCCGGGGCCAGCCCCTGGGCGACGAACGGGTACTTGAGGTGGCTGCGGCGCGTGGCGTAGACGAGGTCGAAGTGGAGCAGGGCGGTGGCGGCGCTTCCGACGACGGCCCCGTCCACGGCGGCGACGAGGACAGTGTCGCTGCGCAGGACGGCCTGGTGGAACTCGGCGAGCGGTGAGCGCAGGCCGAGCGCCGTCTCCTGGTCGGCGGCGAGGTCGTCGAGGTCGCTGCCGGCGCAGAAGTCCTCGCCGGCGCCGGTGAGGACGACGACTCGCACGCCGGGATCGGCGTCCGCCTCGGCGACGGCGTCGGCCAGGGCCCGGCACATCGCCAGGGTCAGGGCGTTGCCGACCTCGGGGCGGTCGATGGTGATCCTGACCAGCCCTCCGGTCCGGTCGACCCGGATGGTGCCGGTGGACTTCGTGACGGGCGGGCCGCCCGTCCGGACGCAGCGGTCTGGAGTCACGTCACGTCACCTCCCTCTGGCTATGTCAATCGAAGCTAGCCCTGTTTGAAGCTGGCTGTCAATGACAGAGTCAGGTGGCGGGAGGTGCCCCGCTCAACCGGGTCTCAGATCGACCGGAGTCTTCGGTCAACCGGGGTCCCCCGTCCCGGCGCAGGTGGGGGCCCGCTCAGCCCCGCGACGCCAGTACCACCGCCACGCACGCGATCATGGCCACGGTGATGAGGACCATGGCGATGAGGGTGCCACGCAGCCACTGCCGGATCCGGACGTGGTGCTGCGCCTCCACCGCCTGGACACGCTCGGCGATGTGATCGGTGACCATGCGGGCGACGTACGTCTGCTCGGCGAGATACCACCGCTCGATGTCGCGCTTCTGCTCCGGCGTCAGCCCTTCGGTCCGTGCGGTGAAGGATGCCACGCGCCGCTGCGCCGCTCCCACATGAGCCTCGCGGTACAGAAAGGTCTCGATGTCGCCCAGGCCGCGAGCGGCCTCCTCACGTGCGTCCATGGTGTACCCCCGACGGAAACGTGAACTCCACATGATCATGCCGCGGCCTCCTCACCCGCCCGGCGCGCGCCGGAGCCCTGAGCCACACCGCTCGTGAGGAAAGCGTCCCTCGGATACCGCACGGAAGCCAGAGGACGGGGTCCGACACCAGACAGACGCCGCAGGGTCCGGGAATGTGACATGCGGGGGCGGGCGGCGACATGAAGAAGGCCGTTTTCTCATGGTGAGAAAACGGCCTCCGACCCGCATCAGAGCTGGTCGGGACGACAGGATTTGAACCTGCGACCCCTTGACCCCCAGTCAAGTGCGCTACCAAGCTGCGCCACGTCCCGGTGCGTGCCGCGCGGTGAACCGCGTGATCACGCGAACAGCACTTTACCCCACGACGGGGGCGGCCTCGAAGCGGGCCGTGGGGCGCGGCACAATCGGCGTATGGGCAGCGCATCCGCAGGGCGGTCGGTGACGGGACGGGACCGGGACGGGGAGGGCCGGGCCCGCAACGCCCGACCGCGGGACGGGCTGGGGCGGCCCCTGCCGTACGGCGCGGCCGGGGTGGAGCGGCAGTCGGAGGGGGTCGTACGGACTCCGCCGCAGACCGTCGCCGAGGCGCAGGAGCTGCTGGACGCGGGGAAGCCGTTCCACGCGCACGAGGTGTTCGAGGACGCCTGGAAGTCGGGGCCGGAGGAGGAACAGCAGCTGTGGCGGGGGCTCGCGCAGCTCGCCGTCGGGCTCACCCACTCCGCCCGGGGCAACCTCACGGGCGGTCCCCGGCTGCTGCGGCGCGGCGCCGAGGCCGTGGAGGAGTGGGCGGCGGGTGCGGGAGAGCCGATGCCGTACGGGATGGATCTGGCGTCCCTGGCGGGCTGGGCCCGGGAGCTTGCGGAGGCCGTCGAGCGGGGCGGTGAGCTCGTCGACGCGGCGGCGCGGTCACCCCGGCTCCGCGGCTGACCCCGAACCGCCAACTCCGGCTCCAGGGGATGACCCGTGAACGGGCCCCGCCTCGGGGACGACCCGCGAACGGCCGAGCCGACCTCGGGGACGACCCGCGAACGGCCGACCCGTCCTCGGGGCTGACCCGTGGCAGGGCGTCGTCCCTCCTGGTCACCGGGGCGGAGGCGGTGCCCACGTTGTCAGTGGCGTGCGGCAGACTCGGGGCGTGCGAAAGATTCATGTCATCGGTATCGGCGCGGGTGACCCCGACCAGCTGACCCTGCAGGCGGTCCGGGCGCTGCGTGACACGGACGTGTTCTTCGTCCTGGACAAGGGCGAGGTGAAGAGCGACCTGACACGGCTGCGCCGGGACATGCTGGAGGCGCACCTGCCGGACGGGACGTCGTACCGGGTGGTCGAGGCGCGAGACCCGGAGCGGGACCGTAGGGCGGGCGGCGCGGCCTACTCCCCCGCCGTCGGCGACTGGCGCAGCGCCCGGGCCGGCATCTACGAGCGGCTGATCGCCGAGGAGCTGGGCGAGGAGGAGACCGGGGCGTTCCTGGTGTGGGGGGACCCCGCGCTGTACGACAGCACGATCGGGATCCTCGAGGAGGTGCTGGAGCGGGGCGCGGTCGACTTCGCGTTCGACGTCGTGCCCGGCATCAGCAGCGTCTCGGCGTTGGTCGCCCGGCACCGGACCGGGCTCAACCGGGTCGCCCGGCCCGTCCAGATCACCACGGGGCGGCGGCTAGCCGAGGGCTTCCCGGAGGGGGTGGACGACGTGGTGGTGATGCTGGACGCCCACCAGACCTTCCGGCAGTACGCGGACCAGGACATCGACATCTACTGGGGCGCCTACATAGGCACCCCCGACGAGATCCTCGCCTCCGGCCCGATCGCCGAGGCCGCGCCACGCATCGAGCGGCTGCGCGCCGAGGCCCGGGAGCGCAAGGGCTGGATCATGGACACGTATCTGCTGCGCAGACATCCCGGGGAGCGTTAGGGGCGGGTTCGCGAAGCGCCTGCCGGTGGGGTTCCGAGCAACGGGCTCGCGGAAGGGTAGCGGGAGTCGACGTCGGGCACCGCCGCCTGACGCCCGGCGCTCGGCGGCACGGGAAAACCATGTGCCGCGCGGACACGGCGGTGGTCATACTCGGCGCATGTCCGCCTCACCCGTCCGGTTCCGCGACCCTCGCAGCACGGTGTACGACTTCAGCGCGTCGCTGCTCGTCCGCTGCCCGCGCTGCGACCGCGTCGCCCACTTCGAGCAGCGGCCGGGCCGCACCTCCGATGCCCGTGGGGTGAGGTACCCGGAGCGGCGTGTGGTCTGCCGGTCCTGTGGTCTGTGCCGGATCGACACCGGTCCCGCCCGCCCGTCGGCGCGCGCGAGCCGGCCCTGTCACCGGCCTCCGCTGTGGCTGCGGGCCGGCACCAGGCACGGTGAGCTGTGGGCGTACAACCTCGAACACCTCGACCTCATCAGGCGGTTCGTCGCCGCCGACCTGCGGGAGCGGGCACCCTGGTACGACACCGGGGTGAAGATGACGCTGGTCGCGCGGCTTCCCGCGTGGATCAAGAGCGCCAAGAACCGCACCGAGGTGCTGCGCACGATCGACCGTATGCGGGCGTCCGTCACGACAGGCTGAGGTCCAGCCGGTCGAGGGCCGCGGCCACGTCGGGCACGGGAGTGACGCCGTCCGGCAGCGGGGGGCGTCGTACGACCACGACGGGCAGCGCGAGTTCGCGCGCGGCCGTGAGTTTCGCCGCCGTCGCCGCTCCCCCGCTGTCCTTCGTGACCAGGACGTCGATCAGGTACTCGCGCAGGAGCGTGGTCTCGTCGGCCACGGTGAACGGGCCGCGGCCCAGCAGTACTTCGGTGTGCGGCGGCAGGGGCGGCTCGGGCGGTTCCACCGAGCGTACGACGAAGTGCAGGTCGCCCAGGTGCGCGAAGGCCGCCAGGCCCAGACGTCCGGTGGTCAGGAAGATCCGGCGACCGAGGCGGGGCAGCAGGTCGGCGGCGGCCGCCAGGGACGGGACCGGGTGCCAGTGGTCTCCGGGGGCGGGCCGCCAGCCCGGGCGGCGCAGCACGACGGCGGGCACTCCGGTGGCCGCCGCGGCCCGCGCGGCGTTCGCGGTGATGGTCCCGGCGAACGGGTGCGTGGCGTCGACCAGCGCGTCCACCCGCTGCTCGCGCAGCCACTCGGCGAGCCCCTCTGCCCCGCCGAACCCGCCGACCCGTACGTCCCCGGCCAGCACGCCCGGCCGGCTCACCCGCCCGGCGAGCGAGGTGGTGACGCGCACACCGGGCCGTGCCGCGAGGACGGCGGCCAGTTCGCGGGCCTCGGTGGTGCCGCCCAGGACGAGGACGTGTGGGGACATGGGAGGGAGCGTACGAGATGGGCGGGCGCGCCCAGGCCGGCCGGAACAGGACGGCCGCCCGGCGATGGTGCCGGACGGCCGTCCTGTGCGGGAAATCCGCGTCAGCCCTGGCGGGCCTTGAAGCGCGGCTCCTTCTTGTTGATCACGTAGACCACACCGCGTCGGCGCACCACCTGGGCGCCGGGCCTGGCCTTCAGGGAACGCAGGGACTTGCGCACCTTCATGGGGCTGTCCTCCTCGTGTCGATCGTTTGGCGCGTCAGGCGCGGGCCGCGGCGGTACGGCCGTAGCGGCGCTCGAAGCGTTCGACTCGGCCGGCGCTGTCCAGGACGCGCGCCCTGCCGGTGTAGAAGGGGTGGGACGCCGACGAGATCTCGACGTCGATCAGGGGGTAGGTGTTGCCGTCCTCCCACTCGATCGTCCGGGACGAGTCGGCGGTGGAACGGGTCAGGAACGCGACGTCCGCGGCGCGGTCGCGGAAGACCACGAGCCGGGAGTCGGGATGGATGCGGGGCTTCACGGGGTTACCTCCTCGGGGACCGCGGGCCCGACGGTGCGGGCCCGCTCCGGCTGGTTCAGCGCTCCTCGCGGAACTCGACGTGCGCGCCGGCCACCGGGTCGTACTTGCGCAGGACGAGCCGGTCGGGGTCGTTCCTGCGGTTCTTGCGGGTCACGTAGGTGACACCGGTTCCGGCCGTCGACTTCAGCTTGACGACGGGGCGCGCGGTACTGCGTGCCATGAGGTCCTCCCTTCGCCCACGCCCAGGATCTTTGATCCAGGCATGTCAATCACATGCGGTGTAACAGCCCCGGCCCCCGCCGCATTCCCGGGTCAGCGCAGGAGCAGCTGGAGGCCGCCGACGACCGTCGCCGCGATCACGAGTTGCTCGAAAAGGCGCTGGTTGATGCGGTTCACAGCCCATTTGCCGATCAAGGCGCCGGGCACGACGAACACGGCGAGCGCGGCGTCCAGGAGCAGCGAGCGGCCGTCGATCAGGCCGAGGCCGGCACTGAAGGGGACCTTGGAGACGTTGACGATCAGGAAGAAGAACGCCGACGTGCCCAGGAAGCCCAGCTTGCGGAAGCCGGCGGAGAGCAGGTACATCGACATCACCGGGCCGCCCGCGTTGGCGACCATCGTGGTGAAGCCGCCGAGGACACCGTAGGAGCGGGCCTTGAGACGGCCGGTCCGGGTGGTCACCGAGTCCGGTTCGTCCTCGGCCTCCGCCGTGCGCCGCCGCCACACCGTCACCCCCGCCATGAGCAGCAGGATCGCGCCGATCGACGTCCGTACGACCTGGTCGTCGGCCCACACCAGGAACAGCGTGCCGACGACCACGCCCGCGGCGACCGCCGGGAACAGACGCCAGAGGGTGGGCCAGTGGGCGTGCCGGCGGTAGGTGAGGACGGCCAGGACGTCACCGACGATCAGGATGGGCAGCAGGACGCCGGTGGAGGCGCGGGCGGGCAGCACCGCGGCGAAGATGGCGAGGCTGACCGTGTTGGCGCCGCTCACGGCGGTCTTGGAGAAGCCGACGAGGAGGGCGGCGCAGGCGAGGGCGGCGAACCCCCAGCCGGATATGTGCCAGAGCGTCATCGTGTTCATGCGGGGACCGATGCTATGTGCAGACAACCGGTGCGGTAAGTACCGTCTCGCTGGTTGGCACCCGACGTTCGGTGGCGCCGACGAGGACGGACCCCTGCCCAGCCGGTTGGAGGAGACATGGCCGATGCCCGCGAGCACGTCCTGGCCGGGAGCCGGGGCGCCCTCGTCGCCCGTGAGTGGCCCCATGAGCGGCCGCGGTACCTGGCGCTGATCGCACACGGCTACGGGGAGCACATCGGGCGGTACGAGGAGCCGGCCAGGGTGCTCGGGCGGCACGGGGCCGCCGTCTTCGGACCCGATCATCTCGGGCACGGGAAGTCGGCCGGCGAACGGGTGCTGGTCGAGGACTTCGAGGATGTCGTCGGTGACCTGCACGCGGTGGCCGAGGCGGCCCGGGGCGCGTACCCCGGGCTGCCCCTTGTGATGGTCGGGCACTCGATGGGCGGGCTGATCGCCGCCCGGTACGCCCAGCGGTACGGCGACGAGCTCGCCGCCCTCGTGCTGTCCGGTCCGGTGATCGGGGCCTGGGAGCTGCCGGGGCGGCTGCTGGCACTCGACGAGATCCCGGACACGCCGATCAGTCCGGCCGCGCTGTCCCGGGACTCGGCGGTGGGGGCGGCGTACGCGGCGGATCCGCTGGTGTGGCACGGGCCGATGAAGCGGCCGACCGTGGAGGCGTTCGCGCGCACGCTCCAGCGGGTGGCCGAGGGCGGTGACGTCGGCCGGCTGCCGGTGCTGTGGCTACACGGCGACGACGACCGGCTGGTACCGCTCGCCGGCAGCCGGGCCGGGGTCGAGCGGCTCAGCGGCGGCGACCTCACCGAGCGGGTCTTCCCGGGCGCCCGCCACGAGGTGTTCCACGAGACGAACAGGGCCGAGGTCTTCGCGGAGCTCGTCCGCTTCCTGGACGACGCGATCAAGAGCTGAGACGGACATACGTGGCGTTTGCTGCGCATGCCCCGGGGCACCCGCGCCCGCATGGAGTGGTTGCGCAGGGCGGCCTGCGTGGGTGAGGACCCCGAGCTGTTCTTCCCCGTCGGCACCGAAGGACCGGCACTGCGGGACATCGCCGCCGCCAAACGTGTCTGCGCCCGCTGCCCGGTCGCCGTCGAGTGCCTCGACTACGCGCTCGGCAGCGGGCAGAACTCCGGGGTCTGGGGCGGCACCCACGAGGACGAACGCGTCGCACTGCTCCGTACCGGCACGACCGACGCCAGAAGGAGAAGCACCGTATGACCGTGGTGAAGAGCACGCTGCCCGAGCAGGCCCGCGAGGTCGCCGGTGAGGCGCTGCAGAGCACACTCGTCGATCTCCTCGGGCTCTCACTGATCGGCAAGCAGGCGCACTGGAACATCGTGGGCCCGCGCTTCCGTTCGATCCATCTGCAGCTCGACGAGGTCGTGGACACGGCCCGCAGCTACGCCGACACGGTGGCGGAGCGGTCCGCCGCCCTGGGCCTGCCGCCGGACGGCCGGCCGGAGACGATCGCCGCGTCCTACACCCTGCCGGGCTCCAAGGACGGCTGGCAGCGGGACACCGAGGTCGTGCAGCTGGTCGTGGAGTCGCTGGAGGCGGCCATCGGACGGCTGCGTGAGCGGATCGCCGCGACCGAGGAGCCGGATCCGGTCACCCAGGACCTGCTGATCGCCATCACCGCCGACCTGGAGAAGCAGCGGTGGATGTTCGCGGCCGAGAACTTCCCCCGCGAGAACTGAGCGGGGCGCGGCCGGACACGTACGTACGGAAAGGGGCCGTGATGACCGACGCCCTCGAACTCGACGCGCTGTGGGAGGACTTCCACCGCGTGGTGAACATGACCTCGCAGGAGCTCGCCGCCTGGCTGCGGGTGAGCGACGCCGACGAGACCACCGAGCCGCTGCCCGAGCACGCGGGCTCGCCGACCGGACAGCACGTCCTCGCGATCCTGCAGAAGCGGCGCACCGACCTCACCGAGGACGACATCCAGGTGATGTACGAGGTGGTGGACACGGTGACCGCGCAGACGGAGGTGGAGAACGAGCCGGAGCCGGAGGAGACCAGGCGCCGGCACCTGTTGATGACGCTCGGGCACGACCCGCTCAGGCCATGACCGACCAGCGGCGTCTGGTGCGGGAGCTGGTGGGCGCGCACGGGCGGACGTTCGCCGAGGAGGCGGGCATCACGCTGCGGGACACCCCGCAGCCGCTGTACCGGCTGCTGGTGCTCGCTCTGCTGCTCAGCGCCCGTATCCGCGGGTCGATCGCCGTCGCCACGGCCCGGGAGCTGTCCCGGGCCGGCCTCGGCGGTCCGCGGCGGACCGCCGATGCCGACTGGCAGGAGCGGGTCGACGCGCTGGGCCGGGGCGGCTACCGGCGCTACGACGAGCGCACCGCCACCCAACTCGGCGACGGAGCAGAGCTGTTGCTCGACCGGTGGGGCGGTGATCTGCGCCGGATGCGCGAGGAGGCGGACGGCGACCTCGGTGAACTGCGGCGGCTGCTGCAGGAGATACCCGGGATCGGGCCGGCCGGCGCGGACATCTTCCTGCGCGAGGTCCAGCGGGTGTGGCCGGAAGTGGGACCGTACCTGGACCGCAAGGCACTCGACGGAGCGGAGCGGTTGGGGCTGCCGAAGGATCCCGGCCGGCTCGTTGAGCTCGCCGGGGACACCCAACCTGCCGTTCTGGCGGCCGCGTTGGTGCGGGCCGCGCTGGACAAGGAGGTGGCCGAAGACAGTCTCCGTCGCGCCGCGTGACCGTGCCAGACTGCTCGGACGTCCAGTCGGACCGGCGGACGACGCGAGCAGAGGAGCAGTACGTGACGGGGACCGAGCCGGCCGCCCAGCGCATCGACACCACCAGGCCGCACCCGGCCCGGGTCTATGACTGGTTCCTCGGCGGCAAGGACAACTATCCGGTCGACGAGGAGCTGGGCCGGCAGATCATCTCGATCGAGAGCGGTGCTCCGCGGGCCGCGCGGGCCAACCGCCGGTTCATGCGGCGGGCCACGCGGCTGCTCGCCGAGCAGTCGGGAATCCGCCAGTACCTCGACATCGGCACGGGCATCCCCACCCGGCCCAATCTCCACCAGATCGCCCAGCGCAGCGTGCCGGACGCCCGCGTCGTCTACGTCGACAACGATCCCATCGTCCTCGCCCACGCCGAGGCCCTCCTGCACGGCACTCCGGAAGGTGTGACGGAGTACCTCCAGGCCGACGCCCGCGATCCGGCCACGATCCTCGAACAGGCGGCCCGGGTTCTGGACTTCGACCGCCCGGTCGCCCTGTCGCTGATCGCCCTGATGCACTTCGTCGCGGACGAGGACGGCGCCTACGATCTGGTGGGCACCCTCGTCGACGCCCTCGCGCCGGGCAGCTTCCTGGTGCTGTCCGCCCTGACCGCCGACTTCGAGCCGGAGCAGGTGCGGCGGGGCGTCGAGGCGTATGCGGCGGGCGGGGTGACCCTGGTGGCCCGCTCCCAGGACGAGACCGCCGGATTCTTCAAGGGACTCGAGGTCGTCGACCCCGGGATCGTCTCCGTGGTGGACTGGCGCCCCGAGCTCGCGGTGGACGAGACTCCGGACGGCGAGGGCCCGGTGTCGCTCTACGGAGGCGTCGGCGCCAAGCGCTGAGGCCGCCAACTTCCGCTTGGGGGATGTCTGTTGCTCCCGCGCTCCCACGCGCGCGTCAGGGGCGAGGGCCAGGTCGAGGTCCTCCTTCTTGCAGCACGAACGGCGCCCGGGCGGCGTGCGCCTCGGCGAGGGCGCTGGCGTCGGCCAGCGAGACGAGGACGACGTCCGCCGCGGCGGCGGCCTCGCGGGTGTGGCCACGACGGCAGCCCCGGTGGCCTCGGCCTTGGCGCGGGTGCGGTTTACGCGGTGACCGGGAAGCCGACCGCGCGCAGCAGGACGGCCATGGCCGTGCCCATCCTGCGATGCCGGTCATCCGAGCAGCCATCCCCCGTCCACGCTCAACTCCACCGCGTTGACCGACCGGTTGCGCAGCAGGAAGTCGACGGCGTCCACGACGTCCGCCATGGTGGCCAGCCGCCCGGTCGGGGTCTTGGCGCGCAGCGCGGCAAGCACCTCCTCGGGCTTGGCCTTCCAGTACGGGCTGTCGCCGACCACACCGGGGTGGATCGCGTTGACGCGGACGGGCGCCAGCTCGACGGCGAGGGTGTTCACCAGGCCCCGTACGCCCGCGTTGACCGTGGCCACCGTCGTCGCGCCCGGATAGGGGCGCTCCTTGGCCTGACCGCCGAAGATCACGATGGCGCTCTCGTCGGTCATCCGGGGCCGCACCACGTGCACGACCTCGGTGTAGCCGACCAGTTTGAGAGTGACCAAGCGCAGGGCCGCGGTGATGTCGTAGTCGGTGGCCCGGTTCTCGTCACGGGAGACACCCGCGAGGACCAGGTGGTCGACGCGGCCGACGTCCGCCAGCGCCTCCGCGATCTCACGCGGCCGGGACAGGTCGAGGGCGAGACCGCGGGCGCCGGTCTCCTTCGCGACCGTGGCGGCCCGCTCGGCGTCCCGGCCGGTGAGGACGACCTCGTCGCCCCGCTCCGCGCGGGCCCGGGCGAACTCGCGGCCGATGCCCGACGTACCGCCCACGACGAGCACACTGCTCATGACTCCAGTGCCTCCCTCAGATACTCCCAGTCCCGGGTGAACCGGTACGAGTGGCGGGGTGGTGGCTGGGGTGCCTGGGTCTCCAGCCAACGCAGGGGTCCGGCACCGGTGTTGGAGAAGCCGTGCACACAGCCGGCGCCCGCCCAGGCGCAGTCGCCGGGACCGAGCCGGTGGATCTCTCCGTCGAACACCGCCTCGGCCTCCCCCTCCAGGAAGAAGTACGTCTCCTCGAAGGGGTGATCGTGCGTGCCGGCGACCCCGTCCGGGGCGTACTGGACCATGAACATGGTCGAGGCGACCGCGCCGAGGTCGCTGTCGACCATCATCTTCACGGTGATGCCGCTGTAGACGAGCAGGGCGGTGCGCATGCTCGCCGAAACCGCGAGGAGGTCCTGGGACTGCTTGCCGGGGTCCATCTGGGCGGGCTCGAAGTGGCCGAAGAGGCGGGTGCGCGGGTCGCGGACGTCGACGCGGACGGGGTCGCGCGCGGGCAGTTCGGGCACGGTCTGGGTGTCGTACCCGTAGCGGGCCCGTGGGACCGGCGCCAGCATGTCCGCCCAGTGGGCGACCGTGTCCCCGGCGCCGCGCCAGGCGTGCGGGACGCCGGTCGGCAGCAGTCCGTAGTCGCCCTCCTGAAGCAGGTACGAGCCCTCGGGCAGGTCGAGGATCACGGTCCCGTCGAGGAGGTGGAAGCTCTCCTCGTACGAGTGGACATGGGCCCGCACCCGGCCGCCGGGCCGCAGTTCGTTCAGCCCGAAGCCGGTGTGCACGCTGCCGTCCTCCTCGCCGACCAGCGTCGTCCGCCGGTGGTCGAGCCGGTCGAAGAGCGGTGTGGGCAGGTCGGCGGCCCGGCGCACCAAGTGCCGTGTCATGCCGTCTTCTTCGCCTCCTTCGCGGCCAGCAGCCGGTCACGGGACTCCTCGACCAGCCGCCGGGCCCGCGCCACGTCGGCCGTCAGCCTGCCGTCGCGCTTGCGGATCACGCCGTCGACCATGACCAGCTCGACATTGGAGACGTCGGCCGACAGGGTCACCGCGGCGGCCGGGTCGTGCACCGGCGCCACATTCAGGGCGGTGGCGTCGAGGGCGACGACGTCGGCGCGCTTGCCGGGGGTCAGGGAACCGGTGCGGTGTTCCAGTCCCGCGACATGCGCGCCGTTGCTCGTCGCGATCTCCAGCATCTGACGTGCCGTCAACATCGTGCTCGGAACCGGCATGTTGGCCTGCCAGCAGTCCGCGTTGACCCGGGCCCGCTCGGCGCCGAAGGCCGCGCGGATCTGGGTGAACATGTCACCGGGGACGGTGGTGACGACGTCGATGCTCAGGGAGGGCCGCAGGCCGTACTCGATCGCCTTCATCACGGGCGGCCAGCCGTGCCCCATCTGGGTCTCCACCTGCGGTGCGACGGACACCGTGCCGCCGCTGTCGGCGACCATCCGCCACTCGTCCTCGTGGAGGTAGCAGCAGTGGATGTAGGTGGTGTCCGGGCGGAGCAGACCGAGGTCGTTCAGCTGCTTCACCATGCCGAAGCGGCCGGCCAGGCGACCCATCGCCACGTGCACGGTGATCGGGATGTCCAGATCGCGGGCGAGGGCCCACTCGGAGGTGACGACGTCGTTCAGGCAGAAGCCGGGGCCGCGGGTGGCCAGGGCCATGGTGAGCAGACCGTCGTCGGAGGGGAAGTACTTGGCGCGGATCCGGCGGACGTCGTCGCCCGGAATCGCGATCTTGCTCTCGAACCAGTACTCGGCGAGGGAGGTGTTGGCGCTGCCGTACGCGTACTGGGCCCGGATGCCGGTCTCGGTGAGGGCCTGGATCGCCGCGTCCGGGTGCTCGGGGGTGTTGTTGATGTGGGACCAGTCGACGAGGGTGGTGATCCCGGCGTTGAGGCATTCCAGCGCGCCGGCGAGGTTGCCCGCGTACACGTCCTCGGGGGTGTAGAGCGGGGCGAAGGTGTCGAGGATGTCCACGAAGTAGTCGTCCAGGGTGGCGTCGGGGGCGACTCCCCGGATCGGCGCCTCCCAGGTGTGGCGGTGGGTGTCGACGAACCCGGGGATCACGATCCTGCCGGTCATGTCGAGCACCTCGGCGTCGGCGCTGATCTCCGGCTGTACGGCGGCGATCCTCCCGTCCTCGATGAGGACGTCCCCCCGCGGCAGATCCCCGACGGCGGGGTCCATCGAGATGACGTACCCGGCGCGAAGCAGTGTCCGATCGGTCATCGCGCTTCCTCCTCAGGGGTGTTCAGTACGCGGCGAGGCTCCGGACGGCCGCCACGACCTTGTCTACGGTGGGGATGACCTGCTCCTCCAGGGCGTCCGCGAACGGCAGCGGGACACACTCCGCCGCGATCCGGCGCACCGGCGCGTCCAGCAGCCCGAACCCCTCGTCGGCGACCACCGACACGAGGGTCGCGCCCCAGCCCCCCTGGTACGGGTTCTCCTCGACGGTCATCAGCCGCGAGGTCTTTCCCAGGGAGGCGAGGACGGTGGCGGTGTCCAGCGGGATCAGACAGCGCAGGTCGACGACCTCGACGTCGATGCCCTCCTCGGCCAGCCGCGAGGCGGCCGTCAGGACCACCGGCACCATCGAGGCGAGGGCGACCAGGGTCACGTCGGCGCCCTCGCGGACGACGGCCGCGCGGCCCAGCTCCACCACATGGCCGGGCGGCGGCGGGGCTCCCTTGCTCGCCAGCAGCCCCTTGTGCTCGAAGAACACCACCGGGTCGTCGCTGCGGATCGCGGCCGCCATCATGCCGATGACGTCCGCGGGGGTGGCCGGGGCCGCGATCTTCAGGCCGGGAACGGTCAGCGCCCAGTTCTCGGTGGCCTGGGAGTGCTGCGCGCCGAAGCCGAGGCCGCCGCCGTTGGCGGTGCGCACGACGAGCGGGACCGTGACCTGACCGCCCGTCATGTACCGCACCTTGGGTATTTCGTTGGCGAGGTAGTCCCAGCAACAGGCCAGGAAGTCCGAGAACATGATCTCGGCGACGGGCCGCATCCCGGTCATCGCGGCGCCCATCGCCGCGCCCACGATGGCCTGTTCGGAGATCGGGGTGTCCCACACCCGCTCGGGCCCGAACTCCTTCAGCAGTCCGACGGTCGTCTTGAACACCCCGCCCGCCTCGGCGATGTCCTCCCCGAGGCAGACCACGGCCGGGTCCCGGCGCATCTCGCGGGCGATGCCCTCGGCGACGGCCTCCCGGTAGGTGATCACGTCCGCCATGCCGCACCTCCGTCCGCCCACACGTCGGTCAGCGCCTCGCGCGGATCGGGCGGCGGCGCGTTCTTCGCCGCGTCGACCGCCCGCTGTACGGCGTCACGGGCACGTTCGTCGGCGGCGGTGAGCGTCTCCTCGTCCACGCCGAGCTCCGCGAGCCGTCCGCGCGCCAGGTCCAACGGGTCGTGCTTGAGCCAGCGTTCGACCTCCTCGGCCGGGCGGTAGGTGGCCGGGTCGGCGCGGCTGTGCCCGAAGTGCCGGTAGGTCTCGGCCTCGACGATCGCGGGCCCGTCTCCCGCACGGGCCCGCTCGGCGAGGGCGGCCACGGTCTCCCGGACGGCGACGACGTCGTTGCCGTCGACGACCTCGCCGGGGACGCCGTAGGCGGGCGCCCGGTCGGCGGCGGGGCGGGCCACGGCCGTGACGTCGGCGATCGGCGTGTACTCCATGTACAGGTTGTTCTCGCAGACGAACAGCACTGGCAGCTTCCACACGGCTGCCAGGTTGAGCGCCTCGTGGAAGGCGCCGATGTTGGTGGCGCCGTCGCCGAAGAAGGCGACCGCGAGCTGTCCGGTGCCCCGCAGCCGGGCCGACCAGGCGGCGCCGACGGCCATCGGGAGGTGGGCGCCGACGATGGCGTAGGAGCCGAGCATGTTCGCGGACGCCTTGGTGAGGTGCATCGAGCCGCCCTTGGCCCCGCACAACCCCGTGGCCCGGCTCATGAGTTCGGCGAGGCACTCCTCCGGGGTGGCGCCGCGGGCCAGGGCGTGGTGGTGGCCGCGGTAGGTGGCGAAGACGTAGTCGTCGGGGCGCAGGGCGGCGCTCGCGCCGACGGCGATCGCCTCGTGCCCGGCGGCCAGGTGAGTCGTGCCCTTGACCAGGCCGGACAGGAACAGGTCGTGCGCGGCCTTCTCCGTACGGCGGATGAGGGCCATCCGCTCGTACAGCGCGAGGAGTTCGGTCGCCTCCATCATTCGGTCGCTTCCATCAGCGGTCCCCGGTGTTGAGATGGGACTGGGACTCGCGCCGGGTGTTCAGCTCGCCGCCGACCGTCCAGTACTTGCGGCCCGCGACGAGCAGTTCCTCGGCCGGGAACTTGGTGATGACCTCGCAGCCGTCGGCGGTGACGACCAGTTCCTCCTCGATCCGGGCCGCGGACCAGCCGTCGGCGGCCGGCCAGTAGGTCTCCAGGGCGAACACCATGCCCTCTTCGAGGACTTCCGGGTGGTCGAGGGAGACCAGCCGGCTGAAGATGGGCTTCTCCCAGATCGACAGGCCGACCCCGTGGCCGTACTGCAGCGCGAACGCGGCGGTCTCGTCGGCGAAGCCGAACTCCTCGGCGCGCGGCCAGACCTGGACGATGTCGGCGGTGGTGGCCCCGGGGCGGACGAGGGCGATGGCCTCGTCCATGTACGCGCGGCAGCGGACGTAGGCGTCGCGTTGGGCGCGGGAGGCGCTGCCGACGGCGAAGGTGCGGTAGTAGCAGGTGCGGTAGCCGAGGTGGCTGTGCAGGATGTCGAAGAAGGCGGGGTCGCCGGGGCGGATCAGACGGTCGCTGTAGACGTGCGGGTGGGGTGAACAGCGCTCGCCGGAGATGGCGTTGACGCCTTCGACGTACTCGCTGCCGAGGTCGTACAGCACCTTGCTCACCAGTCCGACGCACTCGTTCTCCCGCACCCCGGGGCGCAGATACCCGTACAGCTCCTCATAGGCCGCGTCCACCATCGCGCAGGCCTGGGTGAGCAGGGAGATCTCGTCGCCGGTCTTGGTGCGGCGGGCCTCCAGGAAGACCTGCTGGCCGTCGACGACGTCGATGCCCTCGGCACGCAGGGCGGCGAGGACCGGCATCTCGGCGACATCGATGCCGAGCGGCTCGTCCGCGAGGCCGTGCTCGCGCAGCTCGGTGGCTATCTTGCGGGCCACGTCCTCAGCGATCCCGGCGTCCGGGTGGAAGGCGCCGCGCAGGGTGGAGATCCCGGCCCGGGCGCCGGTGGGCGGCCCGCCCTTGCCGTCGCTGTAGTCCAGCCACGGGTTGTAGAGCTGGTGGTGGCGGGCCGCCGAGCCGAAGTCCCAGACGACCGGCTCGCCGCCGCGCACCAGCAGGGCGAAGCGGATCAGCTTGTCCATCGCCCAGGTGCCGATGTGCGTGGCGGTCATGTAGCGGATGTTGGCGAAGTCGAAACTGAGCACCGCGCCCAGCGAGGAGCGGTTCAGGGTGTCGTTCAGCCGGGCCAGGCGCTGCCTGCGCAGCCGGTCCAGGTCGATGCGCTCTTCCCAGTCGACGGCATTGGGTCCATATGTGCGGATCGCCATGGCGACCACCCCCACTCGGGAGTAGACGACCGCCGCCTGCGACTGTCAAGTGCTACTGAACACCCTGGCTGAACACGAACCAGACGCCGACGGCCGGCTCAGCTCCATCATTGCGGTAGCGGTGCGGGGTCGTCGACTCGAAGCAGACGGCGTCGCCGGGGCGCAGGGTGTGCTCGTCGAAGCCGAGGGTCAGGACGAGCTCGCCGGAGACGAGATAGCCGTACTCGGTCCCGGCGTGCCGCATCAGACCGCCGGAGCTGGAGGAGGAACCGCCGGGCCGGTAGGTCACCCGCAGGAAGTCCACGTCGGTGCCGGGGACATGGCCGAGGCGCTCCCACACCACGCCCGAGTCCAGCTCCAGCGTCTCGCGCCCATCGCCGGTGACCAGCGGGCCGATGCGGCGGCCGGGGTCGGCGGCGAAGGCGGCGAGGGCGTGCAGGACGGTGGCGGGGGCGCCGGACGCGGTCGCCGCAGGGGCGAGGGCGCCCTGGTCCTCGTACGCGTCGAAGAGCGACTCGACGGAGATCGACAGTGCGGTGGTGATGGCGTAGAGCGTGCTCACCGAGGGCTGGCTCTTGCCGGTCTCGATCTGGGAGACGAGGCTGGCGGAGACGCCGATCTCCCGCGCGAGGGCCCGCAGGCTGACGCCCTTGGCCAGGCGTGCCTGCCGGATGCGCGCCCCGACGGGCGGCACGGCGGCAGAGGACACGGCGGCTCCTCTCACGGGCGCGGAATGTTCAGCACCATTGAACAGCTCCGGCCGCTCCCAGCACCAGGGGCAACCGTTTCGGGGCACGCAGCAAGGTCGTGGTCGGAGTGATCGGGGGGACCGGGTCCACCTCCGGTCCGGACGGGTTCAGCACCGTCGAGGTCGACGGCCACCGGGCACTGTCGGCAAGGGCGGCGACGGCAGGACGATCGACATCCCGGTCTCCGTGGTGAGGGCCACGCACTCGTCCGTCACCTGGAACTTCGAGCGCTGAGACCCGACCGTCCCGCGCCCACCTCTGAGGCATGATCGACCCATGGACGGTCTTGAGGGGACCCGACCGCCGGCCGGACCGGACGTGCCGGACCCGATGCGGGTGGTCGTGGTGACCACCTTCCACCTCGACCAGTACGTGTACGGCGCGCTGCGCGGCGGCGCCTGCGGGTACGAGCTGAAGGACTCCGGCCCCACCCTGCTCGCGGAGACGGTGCGGGCCGTCGCGGCCGGCGACTCGCTGGTCTCGCCGTCCGTGACGGTACGGCTGCTCAAGCACCTCACCGCCGAGGACCGGCCCGCCCCGGCGCCCCGGCCCACGCCGCCGTCCGAGCCGCTCACCGACCGCGAACTCGACGTGGTCCGGCTGGTCGCCCTCGGGCGCACCAACGCCGAGATCGCGGCCCGGGCCTGGCAGAGCGGCCACGCCCAGCCCTGACGCCCCCGGCGGATTCAACCGTTCGAGCGGATCAGCCCGGCCAGGTACCGCCACAGCGAGGACCGCCGCTTGGCCGCCTGGTCCGGCACCGAAGGCGCGTCGGGGACGTCCGGGACGTCCGTCGCGGGCACCGGCGACCGGGCCGGGACCGGCCCGGCGAGTTCGTACCGCACCGGCAGGGAGCGCAGGCCGCGCATGAACGGCGAGGAGCGCCACGGGAGTTGGTCGACCGGCAGGGCGAGTTCCAGATGGTCGAAGCGTTCGAAGACGCGGCTCACTCCGGCCATCGCGATGGTGGAGGCCAGCTCGCGGGCGGGGCACTGGCGGCGTCCCGCGCCCCAGGAGAGATGGGCCCGGCTGCTGATGCTGGAGCCCGTGGTCATCTGCCCGGCGAACAGCGGGTCGGCGTGCGCGGCGGCGGAGGACACCCACACGGGGTCTCCGGCGCGGATCGTGTAGTTGCCGAGCCGGGTGTCCTCGGCGGCGAACCGCGGCACGAAGTTGACCAGCGGCGGCTTGCGCATGACCACCCGGTTCATGGTCTCGCGGACCATCCCCGCGGACAGCGCGGTGCGCACCCCGCCCTCCCGGTCGCCGGAGATCACCTCGACGACGGTGTTGGAGATGAGGATGCCGACGTGATCGGAGGTCATGCCGAGCAGCATGAACAGTTCCCGGGCCAGCGCGTCGACCGGGAGGTCGGGGTGGGCGGCGACCAGGAGGGAGGGGAAGTCGTCGCCCGGCTTCTCGATCTTTGCGGCGGCGAGGTCGCCGAGCGTCACCAGCAGGCGTTCCAGGGCGGGTTCGGCGTCCGGTCCCGCGTCGAGGACCCGCCACATGTCCATCAGGGCGTCGTCGCCCTGGGAGCCGGGGAAGCCCAGCAGATGGCTCGCCGCCATCAGCGGCAGCGGGCGGGAGAACTGCGCCGAGAGGTCCGCATGACCGGTCCGGCCGCCCTGCGCGAGGAGGCTGATCAGCTCGTCGGCGTAGCCGGTGACGGCGTTCCTGAGGCGCTTGGCCTGCGGCTGGCGCGGGTCCTGGAACGGGCGCAGGGCGGTGTCCCAGGCGGAGCGGAGGGCAGGGTAGGCGGGGCCGCCCTGGATCAGGACGTGGTTGACCTCCAGGGAGGGGCCCAGCGGCCAGTCGGCGGGCACCCGGCCCTCGGAGCGGGCGCGCCAGTTGTCCAGCCCCTTGGGCCAGGCTGCGTCGTCCTGGAGCACTTCGAGCGACTCGCGGTACCCCAGCACCAGCCAGGCGGGCACCCCCAGCAGGTCGACCGGGGCGACCGGGCCGTGCAGGTCCCGCAGCCGCTCGTAGACGAGCGCGGGCCGGGTCTCGTAGTCCCGGGTCAGCAGCGGCTGCGGGGCGAGTTCCTCGAGTCGCGCCTCGCCCGAGGCCGCGCCGCCTATGTCGACCAGGTGGGATTCCATGGCTCGTGGCCCCCTTACGACTGTCGCCCGTAGACCGCAGGGACCTTACCTCACGTGTCCCGTCCGTCACAGGGTGGGGGTACTCGCCAGTAGCCCGGACGTTTTCAGCCCGGTTCGCCCTTCCCCGCCATCAACCGCTCCAGCCGGTCGAAGCGTTCGTGCAGGGCGTGGGCGGTCTGCTCGCCCAACTCCTCGGCGCTGCGGGCGAGATGGTGACGCCGCTGCTGTTCCCGGCCGACGAACCAGGTGGCCAGGGCGGCGGTGACCATGCCGTACGTGGTGATGCCGACGATCATCACGACGGTGGCGATGATCCGGCCGCCGAGGGTCACGGGGTAGAAGTCGCCGTATCCGACGGTCGTCGCCGTCTCGATCGACCACCACAGCGCCTGCGGGTACGTCCTCAGGTTGGCGCGCCGCGCGTCCTCTTCGGCGACGACGACGGCCCAGGACCCGATCAGCATCACCGCCCCGAGCACGACCGTGGCGCCGCCGGCCGCCCTCACGTGCAGCGAGCGGCCCTGGCGGGCGAGCAGCAACTGGACCGCGCGGGCGAGGAATCCGGGAAGCACGCATCACTCCGTGGGAGGGGTCGGCATGGGGTCAGTGTCGTCGCGCGCGGGTGGCCGGGCATGCGGGGCGGGGCGTTCGGGTTGCGGCGGCCGACACCGAGCCGCCCGGCCCGGTGCGCCGACGAGCGGCACTCACCCCTTCGGCCCGGTGCGCTCATTGGCGGCGGCCAGCGCACTCGTGCGGCGCCGCGCGCTGGCGGGCGGTGGGCGGTGGGCGGTGGGCGGTGGGCGACGCTCCCCCGTCCGGACCGGTGCGCCGGCGGGCAACGGACAGCACCCACCCCTCCAGCCGGGTGCGACGGCAGGTGACGGGCGACAGGCGACACTCCCTCCTCCGGGCCGGTGCGTCGGCGGGCAACGGGCGGCGCCCACCCGTCCAGACCCGTACGCCGACGGACGACGGGCAGCGCCCACCCCTCCAGACCCGTACGCCGACGGACGACGGGCCGCGCCCACCCTCCAGCCCACTACGCCGACGGACGACGGGCAGCGCCCACCCTCCAGCCCACTACGCCGACGGACGACGGGCAGCGCCCACCCCTCCAGACCCGTACGCCGACGGACGACGGGCAGCGCCCACCCTCCAGCCCACTACGCCGACGGGCAACGGGCGGCGCCCACCCGTCCAGACCAGTACGCCGACGGACGACGGGCAGCGCCCACCCCTCCGACCCGGTACACCGGCAGATGACAGGCCACGGGCGACACTCCCCCTCCAGGCCGGTGCGTCGACGGGCAACACTCACTCCTCCGGCCCGGCGCGCCGACGGGCGGTGGGCAGCACTCACCCCTCCGGCCCGGTGCGCCGACCGACGGCGCGCCGGGCTCACCCGTCCGGACCGGTGCGCTGGTGGGTCAGGGTGGGGGGTGGTGCGCTGGGGCGAGAACCGCTTGCCGCTCAGGAGGCCTCCGCCATGATCCGACGTCCGTCCCGGCCCGTCCGTGTGCTCGCCTCGGCGCTGGTCGCCGGCGCGCTGCTGACCACCGCGGCCTGCTCGGACGGCGGCGACAGCGCGGGCGGGGGTGCCACGCCCACCGACCTCGCCGCCTCGCCCCTCGCCCGGGCGTCCGCGACCACCTCGACGCCGCCCGCCCGGCTCACCCAGGCCGGCGCGCAGGCGGCGCTGATCACCATGACGGACCTGGAGGGCGGCTGGACCCCGGTCAAGGGCGCCGAGCACTGGGACGACACCCTCCTCGTCGGCAAGGTCGACGTCGCCGCCTTCCTGACCGCGAAGACGAACGCCGCCGACTGCCAGCGGCTGCTGGACGCCCTCTACGACGACGATCTGCTGGGCAAGCCGACGGGCGCCTCGGCGCTGGCCGGGTTCCAGCAGGGCGACTCCCGGCTGCTGTACCAGGTCGCCGCGTACAACCCGGTCCGTCTGAGCGCCGCACTGGGCTGGATGAAGACGCTGCCGGTCAAGTGCGACCAGTTCACCGCGACCGACGCCAAGGGCGGCAAGCGCACGGTCCAGGTGACCACCGCCTCGGTTCCCACCCAGGGCGACGCCCGGCAGGGACTGCACGTGACGGTGCAGGGCACCACGAACGGCGAACCCGCCACGCTCACCCTGGACGTGGCCGCCGTCCGCGTGGGCAACGACGCGATCACCGTCACCGCCGGCGGTCTGGCCGGCGGCGCGCACGACTCCCTCGAACAGGCCGTCCGGGAAGGTGCCCAGCGGCTCAAGCAGGTCCAGGCGGGCAAGACGCCGGCCCCCGGCCCCGGCCGCACCCGCTGACGGACGGCGACTGGCCGATTCCGCACGCCTGATCAGCCGATTCCCGGGACAGTGTGATCACCGGGCGGCACAATGGCGGCGACAGCCGCGGGCGGTGCGATAAGGAGCTGAGTCGTGAGTGAGAGCCACACCCCTTCGGGCGGGTCGACCAGGCTGAACACCGGTGTGGCGCACAACGCGCGGGTGTGGAACTACTGGATCGGCGGCAAGGACAACTACGAGGTCGACCGGCAGGTCGGCGAGCAGGTCGCCGGGATGTTCCCGATCATCCGGGAGATAGCCCGGGCGGACCGCTGGTTCCTGGGCCGGGCGGTGCGGTTCCTCGCCGAGGAGCGCGGGGTACGGCAGTTCCTGGACATCGGCACCGGACTGCCGACCGCGGACAACACCCACCAGATCGCCCAGCGCATCGCGCCGGACGCGCGGATCGTCTACGTCGACAACGACCCCATCGTGCTCGCGCACGCCCGCACCCTGCTGACCGGCACCCACGAGGGCGTCACCGACTACATCGAGGCCGACGTCCACGACCCGGCCGCCATCGTCGAACGCGCCGCCGCCACCCTGGACTTCACCAAGCCCGTCGGCGTGATGATGCTCGGCATCCTCAACTTCGTGCTGGACGCGGAGAAGGCGCGGGAGATCGCCCGACAGATCATGGCCGCGGTCCCCGCCGGCAGCTGTCTGGCCCTCACCCACCCGACCACCGACGAGGAACTCGGCGGCGAGGGGCAGATCGCGGCGATGAAGTTCTGGAACGAGAACGCCACCCCGCCCATCACCGCCCGCAGCGGCACCGACATCGCCGCCTTCTTCGAGGGGCTCGACCTGCTGGAGCCGGGCCTGGTGTCGTGCTCCCGGTGGCGCGCCGAGGCGGACTCCCCCGCCGCGGTCCCGCAGTACGGCGCGGTGGCCGTGAAACCCTGACGGACGTCTCGACCGTGGAGGACGTATGACCACCCTCGCCGATCCCGTCCCCGGCGGCCGCCCCGGCGACGTCGACCGGGCCAGGGCCCTGAGCGGTGAACTGTCCGGGCAGGGCGTGCACGGCGTCGTGCTGTCCTACGTCGACACCGCCGGCATCGGCCGGGTGAAGACGATCCCCACGGCGAAGCTCGCCTCCGCCGCGGCCTGGGGCGTCGGCATGTCACCGGTGTTCGACACCTTCCTGGCGAACGACTCCATCGTCACCACGGACGTCCTCGGCTCCCCCGACGGCGATCTGCGGCTCTACCCCGACCTCGACCACCTCGTCGTCCTGGCCGGGCAGCCCGGGTGGGCGTGGGCGCCGGTCGACCGGATCACGCAGGAGGGCGAGCCGCATCCGGGGTGCTCGCGCACGGTCCTGCGCCGGCTGGTCACCGAGGCCGCCGAACGGCACGGGCTGTCCTTCGAGGCGGGCATCGAGATCGAGTGGGCCGTCGGCCAAGGCCCGTCCGCCACCGGGGACTTCGTGCCGGCGCTGCACGGACCGGCCTACGGGGCGACCCGGCAGGTCGAGTTGAGCGACTACGGCGCCGATCTGCTGGCCGCGCTGGCGGCGCAGGACGTGGACGTCGAACAACTCCATCCCGAGTACGCGGCCGGGCAGTTCGAGATCTCGGTGGGCGCGCTCGACCCGGTGGCCGCCGCCGACCGCAGCATGCTGGTGCGGCAGACGATCCGGGCGGTCGCCGGGCGCCACGGGCTCGTGGTGTCGTTCGCCCCGGCGGTCTTCGCGCAGGGCGTCGGCAACGGCGGCCACATCCACCTCTCCGCCTGGCGTGACGGCGTCAACCTGCACTCCGGCGGTGAAGGGCGCCACGGAATGACCGCCGAGGCCGAGTCCTTCGCGGCGGGCGTCCTCGCCCACCTCCCCGCCCTCACCGCCGTCACCGCGCCGAGCCCCGCCAGCTATCTGCGCCTCAAACCCTCCCAGTGGGCGGGGGTTTTCACCGCCTGGGGCCGCGAGACCCGCGAGGCCGCGGTGCGAATCGTCACCGGCACCACGGGCCTGCGCGAGCGGGCCGCCAACCTGGAGGTCAAGCCGGTCGACCTGGCCGCCAACCCCTACCTCGCCCTGACCTGCGTGATCGCGGCTGGCCTGGACGGGCTGACCTCGTCCACGCCCCTCCCCGAGGAGATCACCGGCGACCCGGCCCGCCTCGGCGAGGCCGAGGCGGCGACCCGGGATGTGCGCCGGCTGCCGGCCTCGCTGCGGGAGGCCGTGGAAGAGTTCCGCAAGGACGAGCGGCTGCGGGCCGCGCTCGGGCCGGTCCTCGCGGACGCCGTGATCGCCGTACGTCAGGGGGAGATCGCCGCGGTCGAGGGCTACGACGACGAACAGGTGGCGGCCGCCTACCGCTGGAAGTACTGAGATGCCCACCGGCCCCGTCCAGGAGGCGCTCGACGCCCTGCCGTTGGTGGACCACCACTGCCACGGCGTGGTCACCGGCGACCTGGACCGGCAGGCCTTCGAGACGCTGATCACCGAGGGCGGGGCCTGGCCCGGGATCTCCACCTTCGACAGCCCGGTGGGCGTCGCGATCCGCCGCCACTGCGCTCCCCTGCTGGACCTCCCGCGCCACGCGCAGCCCGACGCATACCTCGCCCGGCGCGCCGAGTTGGGCCCCGGCGAGGTGCACCGCCGCTTCCTCGCCGCCGCGGGGACGGAGGTGTTCTGTGTGGACACCGGGTACGCCCCGGAGCGTCTCACCACACCCGCCGAACTGGTGGAGCCCGTGGGCGGGACGGCGTACGAGATAGTGCGGCTGGAGAGCGTCGCCGAGGAGGTGGCGGCGCAGGGGGGCGAGCCCGGCGAGTACGCGGACCGGTTCCGGGTGGCCGCGCTGGAGGCGGTACGGCGGCCGGGCGTGGTCGGCGTGAAGTCGGTGGCCGCCTACCGAACCGGCTTCGACCTGGACCCGGCGCGCCCCTCCGACGCGGAGGTCACCGAGGCGGCCCGGCGCCTGCTCGCGAGCGGTGCCGGACGGCTGGCGGACCCGGTGCTCGTACGGCATCTGCTGTGGACCGCCGTCGACCTGGGCCTGCCGCTCCAACTCCACGTCGGACTCGGCGACAACGACATCCGGCTGCACCGCTCGGACCCCGCCCACCTCACCGACTGGCTGCACCTGACCGCCGGGACGATCCCGGTGATGCTGCTGCACTGCTGGCCCTACCAGCGCCAGGCCGCCCATCTGGCCGCGGTCTTCGAGCAGGTGTATCTGGACGTGGGCCTCGCCCTGCACCATGTCGGCCCGGCGCGGGCACGTGCCGTGCTGGAAGAGGCCCTCGAGATCACGCCCTTCCGCAAACTCCTGTACAGCTCGGACGCGTACGGTGTGGCCGAGTTCCACTGTCTGGGCGCGCTGTCCTTCCGCCGGGCGCTGGCCGCTCTGCTCCAGGAGCGGGTGGACGACGACGAACTGGACCTGCCCGACGCGCTGCGCCTGGCGGAGTGGGCGGGAGCACACAACGCACGCCGGGTATACCGCCTGCCCGGCGCCTCCTGAAAGTATGATCAAGCAATGTCTGACATGACCGATACCACGCCCGGCTGGCTCTCCCCCGACGAGCTGGAGATGGCGCGTGCCAGGATGCCGATCCTGTACGTCGAGGCCGTGCCCGTGCGCGTCGACGACAGCGGCGAAGTCACCAGCGTCGGCCTGCTGCTGCGCATCGGGCCGGACGGGACGGTCAGCCGGACCCTGGTCTCCGGCCGGGTGCTGCACCACGAGCGCGTCCGGGACGCCCTGCTGCGCCACCTGGAGAAGGACCTCGGCCCGGTGGCGCTGCCCCGGATCCCGGCCTCGCTGCAGCCCTTCACCGTCGCCGAGTACTTCCCGACCCAGGGCGTCACGCCATACCACGACCCGCGTCAGCACGCGGTGTCGCTGGCCTACGTGGTCCCGGTGACGGGTGACTGCCGGCCCCGGCAGGACGCCCTGGACCTGGTCTGGTTCAGTCCGCAGGAGGCCGTGTCGGAGGCGGTGCAGAGCGAGATGCCGGGCGGGCACGGGGTGCTGCTCAGGCAGGCGCTGGCCCACGTGGGCTGCTCGGTGTGAACAGCGCGCTGAACGGTGTGACGGGGCGCTCCAGCCGCTCCCCGTCCACGGTGATGTCGACCGCCTCGTTGAAGAAGGCCAGCAGTCCCTGGATCGCGCCCACGGCGGGCAGCGGATCCGGGTAGCTCCACACGAGATTCGCCCCGCCGGGCGTCGACCAGTACTCGGCGGTGCCCTTGTAGGGGCAGCCGGTGTGGTGGTCGGTGGGGGTGAGCAGGTCCATGCGGACGTCCTCACGCGGGATGTAGTAGCGGGTCGGCAGGCCGGTCTCGAAGACCAGCACGGGCCGGTGGGTGTCGGCGACGAGGGTGCCGTCGACCGTGACCTGGACATGGCGGCTGCTCACGAGGGCGTCGACGCGTTTGTGCGGGTCCCGGGGATGGACGAAGATCTCTTCCTCCTCCTCGTACCAGTGGTCGAGGCCCTTGCCGCTGCGCCGGAACCACTCGAAGGCGATGTGGTCGGCGAGGTCGGCGGAGGGGAAAGTCCAGGCGGCGTTCTCCAGCACTTCGCCGTCGATCTCCAGGTCGTAGAAGACCGTCGATCCGGTGTGGGACCCGGTTCGCGGGCGTTTCGCGGGGCGCAGGAGGTCCTCGCGTACGTCGCCGCGCGGGAAGGCGTACTGCGGTACGGGCAGTGACGGTTCCCAGACGAGGACGGGGTGCCGGCTGTCGACGACGGTGACGTCGCCCTTGCGGCCTCGCACCCGGCGCTCGCTCGGCTCCCACAGGAGGCCTTCGGGGGTGCTGCGGACGGACTGTGCGGTGGGAAATCCACTCATGGGTCCATGATGAACCCCATGGACCTTGAGCCGTACCGGGGCGAGTTGGTGGCGTACTGCTATCGGATGGTGGGCTCGTTCCACGAGGCCGAGGACCTGGTGCAGGAGACCTTGCTGCGGGCCTGGAAGGCCCGTGACCGGTACGACGCCGGCCGCGCCTCGCTGCGGACCTGGCTGTACCGGATCGCGACCAACGTGTGTCTGACCGCGCTGGAGGGGCGGGCGCGACGCCCGTTGCCCTCGGGGCTGGGCGCGCCGAGCGACGATCCGGGCGTCCCGCTGACCCCGGCCTTCGACGTTCCCTGGCTGCAGCCGTTCCCCGACAGCCGCTACGACGTCGAGGCGCGGGCCGATCTGCGGCTGGCGCTGGTGGCGGCCATGCAGGTGCTGCCGGCACGGCAACGGGCCGTGCTGGTGCTGCGGGAGGTGCTGGAGTTCAGTGCCGCCGAGGTGGCCGAGCAGTTGGAGACGACGGTCGCCGCCGTGAACAGCGCGCTGCAGCGGGCCCGGGTCGCGTTGGCGGGCGTGGGCGATCCCGGCGAGGTGACCGAGCCGGACGACGCCGGGGCGCGGGAGGCCGTGGGGCGGTACGCGCGGGCGTTCGAGGCGGGGGACGTGCCCGGGCTGGTCCGGCTGCTGACGCACGACGCGATCCTGGAGATGCCGCCGGTGCCGCTGTGGTACCGCGGGAGCGAGCGGTACGGCCTGTTCATGGAGCGGGTGTTCGCGATGCGCGGCACGGGCTGGCTCAGCCGGCCGCTCACCGCGAACGGACAGCCGGCGCTCGCCGCCTACGCGCCCGGGGCGGAGGGCGGGCCGCACCGGCTGCATTCGCTGCAGGTGTTCACGGTGGCCGGCGGTCTGGTCGCCCGCAACGTGGTGTTCGCCGATCCGCGGCTGCTCGAACCGTTCGACCTGCCCCGAGAGATTTTCTTCGACGGGTTTCCCGGCGAGCGATGAGTCCGGCCGGTGTCACCGGTACGTACCGGTGACACCGATCGAGAGGACATCGGACATGAGCGTCATCGTCATCGCGTACACCACCCTGGACGGGATCGTCACCGACCCGGACGGCTCCGAGGGGACACCGGGCGGCGGCTGGCTGTTCGGACACGGCCCGGAGGTGGTCGCCGGGGACAGGTTCAAGCTGGGGACCAGCCTGGACGAGGGGGTTCTGCTGCTGGGGCGGACCACATGGGAGCAGTTCTCGCGGCTGTGGCCGGAGCGCGACACCCCCTTCGCCCTGCGGATGAACGGCGCGTCGAAGCTGGTCGCCTCGCGCACCCTCACCGACGTCTCGGCCTGGTCCAACTCCCGTCTCCTGGAGGGCGACCTGGTGGACACCGTCAAGCGGGAGCGGCGGGACGTGGTCGTCATGGGCAGTCTCGGCGTCGCCCGCGCGCTGATGGCCGAGGACCTGGTCGACGAGTACCGGCTCGTCACCCTCCCCACGCTCGTCGGCACCGGCGGCCGGCTCTTCCCGACCGACACCTCCCCCGTCCATCTGGAGTGCCTGTCGGTGGAACGGGCCGGCCCCGCCACCCTCGCCCGCTACGCGAGGACCCCGGCCTGAGAAGGGCGCGTCCGCAGGCGTAACGACCGGTCCCTCACACCAGCACCGAGGGACCGGCCGTGGGGCACGGGGCCGGGACGGAACCGGGGGTGGCCGGCAAGGACGGTCCGCCGGGGCACCTGGACCAGGGCGACAGCGGTCACGACCGCGCCGCCGCGCCCTCACGTCAGCAGCGAGGGACCCGCCGCCGGGCACCGGGCCGGCAAGGCACCGGCAGTAGCCGACACGGACGGTCCGCCGGTCCGTCGTCCGCGGCCACGCTCGTGGACCAGGGCCAGGACGATGGCGGTCACGACCGCGCCGCCACGCCCTCACGGCAGCAGCGAGGGACCCGCCGCCGGGCACCGGGCCGGCACGGCACCGGGAGTGGCCGGCACGGACGGTCCGCCGGTCCGTCGTCCGCGGCCACGCTCCTGGACCAGGGCGACAGCGGTCACGACCGCGCCGCCGCGCCCTCACCGCAGCAGCGAGGGACCGGCCATGGGGACACCGGGCCGGCAAGGCACCGGGAGTGGCCGGCACGGACGGTCCGCCGGTCCGTCGTCCGCGGTCACGCTCCTGGACCAGGCCGACAGCGGTCACGACCGCGTTGCCGCGCCCTCACCGCAGCAGTGAGGGACCGGCCATGGGGTATGGGGCCGGGACGGCACCGGGGGTGGTCGGGGAGGACGGTCCGTCGGGGCGTCGTCCGCGGCTGCGCTCGTGGAACAGGGCCAGGACGATGGCGGCCGCGACCGCGATGAGGTGCTCGCGGCCCGCCAGGTTGGGGACGGCGATCGACTCCCAGACCATCGAGCCACCGGTCAGCGTGAACACGATGGGGGCACGGCGGACGACGGAGATGTACGTGAACAGGCCCACCACGGCCGCGGACGGGCCGGTGTCGAGGACCTGCCCGATCTCCGGCGGCAGTCCGATGCCGTGCCAGCCCGGCCCGATCGCCAGCATCACCCGGACCGTGAGGGTGCCCGCCAGGGTGGTGACGTAGGAGATGAGGAGGGTTCTGGCGCGGCCGAGCGCGAGTTCGGCCAGGGCGAAGGCCAGGAAGAGCTGGGTGATGCCCGCCCACACCGGCAGGTCGAGGGCGGGCACGTACAGCGACACCGGTGTGCGCAGCAGCGCGAGCCACAGCGGCAGGTCGGCGTAGACGCCGCCGAGCAGCCGTACGGCGGTCGCGCCGGCCGGGTGCTGGGCGATCGCGTGGAAGAAGATGACGCCGAAGGCGGCGAGGAAGGCGAGCGACAGCGCGGGCAGCCCGCGGCGTCTCAGCTGCCGTACCGGGTCGGCGATGATGCCGTTCCACTCGCCGCGCAGTGTGCGCCACAGGAACAGCAGAGCCCGCCACCACCACACGGCCTGGGGCTGTCCCTCACCCCGTTCGACCAGGTCGGTCCCCCTGATAAGCAAGATTCCCCCGTCTCTCGAACACGGCCCCCACCGTATGGACCGGAAATCCGCTCGGGTCGTTCATAACCCTTGGTTAAAGCTTCTGTGAATATTTCGGGGCTGTCACGTGTACAACCATTGACCGACTGTTCCCGTCGACCTGGCGACATCGGCGACGTCTTGTCCGTGCTGGTCCGTTGGCTCTGTGCTGTCCTGCGTGTACCCAGGAGAGCCGATCTCTTGCTCGTCCTCTTGTTCGCCGTGGGCTTCGCCGCACTGCCCGTCTTCGTGCGCCGCACCGGCGGTTGGTATACGGCCCTCGCGGGCTACGCGCTCAGACCCGGCAGGCCGCTCTCAGTTCGCCGCGTCCAGCCTCGAGCGCTGGTCCGCCGTCAGTTCCAGGTCGACGGCGGTGAGGTTCTCCTCCAGCTGGGCGAGCGAGGAGGCGCCGGCCAGCGGGACGGTCGGGACGTCCGAGCCCAACTGCCAGGCGAGGACGACCTGGTTGACGCTCGCGCCGGTCTCCTCGGCCACCTCGTGCAGGGCCGCGAGCCGGGGCGGGGTGCCGGGGTGGTCGTAGTCGTGCGGCAGCCGCTCGGGGCGGACGTAGGCGCCCTTCAGCAGGGGTGAGTAGGCGACCAGGGTCAGGCGGGGTTCGGCCCGCAGATAGCTCAGCAGCTGCGGGTCGACGGCGCCGAGGCTGCCGTCGGGGAACAGGTCGCTCGGCACGTCCGTGCGGGGGCGCAGATAGCTGTGCTGGTATTGGAGGACCTGGTAGCCGGGCAGCCCGGCCGCGGCGGCGATCGCCCGGGCCCGCTCCACCCGCCACACGGCCTGGTTGCTCACCCCGAGCAGACCGACCGTGCCCTCGGCGACGAGTCCGGCGAAACCCTCGACGGTCTCGCGCTGCGGGACCGCCGGGTCGTCGATGTGCGCGTACAGCAGGTCCAGCTTCTCGACGCCGAGCCGTTCGCGGCTGCGTTCGGCGGACTCGCGGATGACCTTCGCGGACAGACCCTCGGGGTTGTCGACGTAGCTGGTGCCGGGGGCGAGGGGGCGGGCGCCGAGCTTGGTCGCGATGACGATCTCGTCGCCGACGCCGCGGCTGCGCCGCCACCGGCCGAGCAGTTCCTCGCTCTGGCCGCCCTGGCCGCCGTCCTCCCAGAAGGCGTAGTTGTCGGAGGTGTCGATGAAGGTGCCGCCCGCCTCGACGAACCGGTCGAGCAGGGCGTACGACGTCTTCTCGTCGGTGCGGGAGCCGAACAGCATGGCGCCCAGCGCGAGGACGCTGACCTCCCGGCGGTGCGCCGGGTCGGTTCCGATCGTGCGGTACTTCATGGGTGTGTCCTCCCGTTCGTGCCCGGATTGCCTGCTACGAACGGGAGTCTTCCTCTTGAAGTGCGCTTGAGGTCAACCCTTCGCGAAGGGTCCGTCGAGAGCGGCCCACTGCAGCAGCATGATGGTCTTGGCGTCGTTGATCTCGCCGGTGCGGATCATCTCCAGGGCGCGGCGGAAGGGCAGTTCGACGATCTCGATGTCCTCGCCCTCCTCCTCCAGGCCGCCGCCCTCGTGGGTGTGGGTGGAGGGTCCGTAGGCGGCGGCGAAGAAGCTGACGCGCTCGGTGACCGAACCGGGGCTCATGTAGACGTCGAAGACGTGCTCGACCTCGCCGATGGTGTGCCCGGTCTCCTCCACCACCTCGCGGCGCGCGGTGAGTTCGGGGTGCTCGTCATCGTCGTCGAGCAGTCCGCCCGGAGTCTCGATCAGCATGCCGTCGGGGTGGCCGTTGACATAGACGGGGAAGCGGAACTGCCGGGTGAGGAGCACGGTTTCGCGGTCGGTGTCGTACAGGAGCATGGTGGCGCCGTTGCCGCGGTCGTGCGTCTCGCGCTGCTGGCTGCTCCAGGTGCCGTCGGCATGCTGGAAGTCGAAGGTGGTGGCGCGCTCCACGTACCAGTGACTGGAGAGCAGTTTCACCTCGCGCACCCTCACGCGCGGGTTTCCGGTCAGGTCGAGGCCGGTTCTGTCCAGGCCGGTGCGGCCGCGGCGGTCCGGGGTGTCGATGCCGGCGGTCACAGGTCACCGCCGGTCGTGCGTGAGCAGGTCATGGTCGCTGTCTATCACGGCCCCCGTCAGGCCGCGCTCAGGACGTGGGAGTGCCAGGCGGGCAGGTCGACGAAGAGCCCCGGAGCGAGCAGCGCGTCGCCGTCGCGGTCGTACGTCAGGTCCGTCACCAGGTCGGTGAGCCGGTGCGGGGCTCCGGCCAGGTCGGGCCAGGGCAGCGGGATCTGGCCCTGGGCGGGGGCGTCGGAGTGATTGACGACGACGAGGTGGCGGGTGCCGGGGCCGGTCCAGGACCAGGCGAGCAGGTTGCGGTGGGTGTCGTTGTCGGGCCAGCCGGTGACGGGGAGCAGACGCCACTCGCCGTCGCGCACGGCGGCGGCCGCCGGGAGCAACCGGCCGTAGAAGGCACGGAGTTGTTCGTCGACCGGCTCCTCGGGGCGGCGGGAGAGGAACACCGGCGGGCGGACCGTGCGGCCCTCGAACTGGCCCTCGTGCCAGAGGGTGGCGCCCGGCAGGGTGGCGACGGTGATCGCCGCGGCGCGTTCCCGGTCGCCGGGGAGGGTGGCGGCGGCGCGGGGTTCGTCGTGGTTCTCCAGGAAGCGGACCAGGCCGCGCTGGTAGCCGAGGCCGGCCTGGAGGTGGCCGCGGACCGCGTCAGCGTCCTCGTGCAGGAGGCGGTCGTAGAGGCGCTTGTCGTAGCAGTGGTCGAAGCCCTGCTGCTGGAGCGCCCATTCGAGGTCCCAGTAGGCCTCGGCGACGAACAGCAGGTCGGGGTGGCGGGCGCGGACGCGCGGGACGACGTACGGCCAGAAGTCCTCGGCCGGCGGCGGTCCCGCCTTCTCGCCCCAGGTCTTGGCGAAGACGTCGTTCATCAGCAGCATCGCCATGTCGCAGCGCACGCCGTCGGCCTGGTCGCCGATGGAGACGAGGGTGTCGACGGTAGCCGCGCGCAGGTCGTCGCTGAAGGCGTCGAGCTGGACGACGTCCGGCCAGGGCGCGAAGTAGGGGTCGCGGCCGCGGGCGTAGATCTGCCCGGCGGCCTCCAGGAAGGCCTCGGGCGACCGGGCCAGGTCGTCCGCGCTGCCCCGGATCAGGCAGCGGGGGCGTTCGGCGAGCCAGGGGTGGTCGGGGGCGACGTGGTTGGGGACGTAGTCCAGGATCAGCCGCAGGCCGCGCGCGGCGAGTCGGGCGCGCGCCTCGGCGAGGCCCTCCGGGCCGCCGAGGGAGGCGTCGACGACGTAGTTCCGTACGCAGTACGGCGATCCGGCGATGTCCGCCTCGGTGAGGTCGGGCAGGGCATGGCGGAAGGAGGCGAGCAGGGACTCGTCGCGCAGGGCGATCGCGAGTCCGGCGGGGCTGCGCTCCCAGACGCCCATCAGCCAGACGGTGTCGACGCCCGGCACGGCGACCTCGTCCCAGGCCTCCTCCGGTACGTCGCCCAGGGTGACCGGACGGTCGTACCGGGTGCTCAACTCGCGCAGCCAGACGAGGGTGTTGATCTCGTGGATCACCGTCATGAGAAGGGCTCCTCCTCGTGGGTCGTGAGCCGTTCGTCCCGGGGCCGCAGGGAGTCGCGCCCGCCGCGCCGCCAGTCGTCGGCGCTGATCGCGCGGAACACGGTGGCGGTGGCCGCGACCAAGCCGGTCCAGCCGGTCTGGTGGGAGGCGCCGAGGCCCGCGCCGTTGTCGCCGTGGAAGTACTCGTAGAAGAGGATCAGGTCCTTCCAGTGCGGGTCCTTGGCGAACTTGGGCTGCGCTCCGTGCACGGGCCGGTGGCCGTCCTCGCCGCGCAGGAAGGTGGCGGTGAGGCGGTCGGAGATCTCGCGGGCGACCTCGTAGAGGTTCAGCTGCCGCCCGGAGCCGGTCGGGCACTCCACGGTGAAGTCCGGCCCGTGGTAGGCGTGCAGGTTCAGCAGGGCGCGGATCAGCAGGAGGTTCATCGGGAACCACACCGGGCCGCGCCAGTTGGAGTTGCCGCCGAACATGCCGGAGTCCGACTCGGCGGGCAGGTAGCCGACGCCGTAGGTCTCGCCGTGCACGTCGAAGGTGTACGGGTGGGCCGCGTGGTAGCGGGAGAGGGACCGGATGCCGTGCGGGCCGAGGAACTCCTCCTCGTCGAGCATCCGGGCCAGGATGCGGCGCAGCCGGTCCTCGCCGAACAGGGCGAAGAGGTAGCGGCCGTCCGCGTCGGGCGCCGCCCTGACGTTCTGGTCGACGAAGGCCTCGACGGCCGGGTGCCGCTTGATGAACTCCTTCGCTCCCTCGACCAGTTCGGGGAAGACACGGTGGGCCCGGCCGCCGATCACACTGGTCGCCGCCAGCGGGATCAGGCCGACCAGCGAGCGCACCTTCATCGGCTGCGCGCTGCCGTCGGGCAGCCGCAGCACGTCGTAGAAGAAGCCGTCCTCCTCGTCCCACAGGCTGGCGTTGTCCTTGCCCATGCGGTTCATGGCGACGGCGATCCAGGCGAAGTGCTCGAACAGCATCTGTGCCTGCTCGACGTAGACCGGGTTGTCGACGGCGAGTTCGATGGCGATCTCCAGGAGGTTCTGGCAGTACAGCGCCATCCAGGCGGTGCCGTCGGCCTGGTCGATGTGACCGCCGGTGGGCAGCGGGGCGCTGCGGTCGAACACACCGATGTTGTCCAGGCCCAGGAAGCCGCCCTGGAAGACGTTGTTGCCGTCGACGTCCTTGCGGTTGAGCCACCAGGTGAAGTTCTTCGTCAGCTTCTGGAAGGCGTTCTCCAGGAAGGCGCGGTCGGCCTTCCCGGTGCGGTGCTTCTCCAGTTCGTAGACGAAGAGGGTCGCCCAGGCGTGCACGGGCGGGTTGACGTCGCCGAAGTTCCATTCGTACGCGGGGATCTGGCCGTTGGGATGCAGGTACAGGCGGCGCAGCAGCAGTTCCAGCTGGGACTTGGCGAAGCCGATGTCGACCATGGCCAGGGCGATGGTGTGGAAGGCGAGGTCCCAGGCCGCGAACCAGGGGTACTCCCAGGTGTCCGGCATCGAGATGACCGCGTCGTTGACCATGTGGTACCAGGCGCTGTTGCGCAGGCGGGGGTCGGCGGCCAGGGGGTCCACCCCGTGCTCGGCGAGCCAGCGCTCGACGTCCAGGTAGTAGTACTGCTTGCTCCACAGCATCCCGGCGAGTGCCTGCCGCACGACCCGCCGCTCGTCCTCGCCCATGCCGTCGGGAAGGACGCTGTCGTAGAAGGCGTCGGCCTCGGTCCGCCGCGCGTCCATCGTCGCGGCGAAGTCGCCGAAGGGGTCGGTGAGTTCACGGTCGCTGAGCCGCAGCCGGACGGTCACGCCGTCACCGGCGGGCACGGTCAGGACGGTGTGCAGGGCGGCCTTGGTGCCGGTCTGTGCCGGGTTGACGGCGGCGGTGTCGCCGTGGACGACACAGCGGTCGATGCCGTCCTTGACGTAGGGCGTGGTGTTCGGACTGCCGAAGATGCGCTCGTTGTTGGTCTCGTTCTCGGTGAACAGGGCGGTGGCGTCGGTGTCGTGGTAGAGCCAGCGCGGGCCCAGTTCCTCGTGGTCGGCGCGGATGGCGTCGGGAGTCTTCGTCAGGCTCGGTACGGCGGTTCCGCCGGCCCAGGACCAGGTGTGACGGAACCAGAGGGTCGGCAGCAGGTGCAGGGTCGCCTCGTCGGGGCCGCGGTTGTGGACGCTGATCTCGATCAGCAGGTCCTCCGGGCCGGCCTTGGCGTACTCGACGAAGACGTCGAAGTAGCGGTCCTCGTCGAAGACCCCAGTGTCGAGCAGTTCGTACTCGAAGTCGTGCCGGGTGCGGGCCCGGTTGGTGTCCACGAGGTCGGCGTAGGGGAACTCGCCCTGCGGGTACTTGTAGAGGTACTTCATGTAGGAGTGGGTGGGCGTGGAGTCGAGGTGGAAGTAGTACTCCTTGACGTCCTCGCCGTGGTTGCCCTCCTGGTTGGTCAGGCCGAACATCCGCTCCTTCAGGATCGGATCGCGGCCGTTCCACAGGGCCGGCGCGAAACAGAGCCGCTGCTTGTCGTCGCTGACGCCGGCGATGCCGTCCTCGCCCCAGCGGTAGGCGCGGGAGCGGGCCTGGTCATGGGTGAAGTACGACCAGGCGTCGCCGCCGGGGCTGTAGTCCTCCCGTACGGTCCCCCACTGGCGTTCGCTGAGGTAGGGCCCCCAGCGGCGCCAGTCGGCCCGGGACGCGTCGGCGTCCGCGAGCCGCTGCCGCTCGGCGCCCGTCACACCGCTGTCCGCCACCATGACCGCCTCCTCGTACCCGGGCAACGCACCCAGCCTCGACGGTCCCGCGCGGCGCCGCAATGCCTGAGCGGCGGAGGGGGGACTTCCCCCTGCCGATCGGCCCCGGGGAGCGTCGTCAGCCCCGTGGAGGGGTCACTGGAGAGGCTTTGTCTCTCAGGCGGCCGCTACGGGGAACATATCTCGCCAGCCAGGAGAGCGCGGTGTACTGCGTGGACGCCGGCCGTGTGTGGCCGGCCGGTGCCGCGCACCGTCGTCAGCCGGGTGAGGCAGGCTGCGTCTAAGCGGGAAGAACATGCGGCTGCCGGTCGCGTGGGCCGGCACGCGGTCGGCCGGAGCGCACACGGCCGCCTCGGGCGTCCGGCCGCCGGAACCACGGTTGGCACCGCCCAGCACCCGCCCTCGCGCCGCAACGGCCAGTGCCTCGGCCTCGAGATCTGTTGCGACGACACTGGCCGTGACCGAGGAAGGAACCGTCGGGCTTCAGGCGGCCGGCACGGGAAAGAGCAGGCAGCTGCTCGTCGCGTGGGCGAGGAGGCGGTCGGTCGGGTCGAGGAGCTTCGCCTCTGCGAGGGCGGTGCGGCGGCCGCTGCTGACGACGCTGCCGACGGCACGGACCTTGCCCGTCTCGGCCGTGACCGGGCGCAGGAACTTCACCGTCAGGTCCAGCGAGGTGTAGGCCATGCCCTGCGGCAGGATGGACTGCACGGCGCAGCCGGTCGCGGAGTCGAGCATCGTGGCGTAGACGCCGCCGTGGACGCTGCCGATGGGGTTGTAGTGCTCTTCTCCCGGCTCCAGGGAGAACACAACGTGCCCGTGGTCCACCTCTTCGAGGGCCATGCCCAAGGTGGCGGCGATCGGCGCGGCGGGCAGGCGCCCGGCGAGGATCTCCCGCAGGAACTCCAGCCCCGAGCCGCGTCCCACGGCTCCCGCCGAGATCGCGGGATCCTCCCAGTCGTACGTCCGCGTGCGTTCCATGCGCCTGCACCATCTCCCTGACTATTTCCCCCGAAGCTAGCCGTGCGCCGAGCTGACTGTCAATGACAGAGTCAGGGGCCTACCATGGCCGCTATGAAGTGGCTGGAGATGAGCACGGAGAACTGCACCGTCCAGCGCACGCTCGACCTGGTCGGCGAGAAGTGGACGCTGCTGATCCTGCGGGACGCCTTCAACGGAGTGCGCCGTTTCGACGAGCTGCGCCGCCATGTCGGTCTCTCGGACGCCGTCCTCTCCGACCGGCTGCGCAAGCTGGTCGCCGCCGGGATCCTCAACACGGTGCCCTACCAGGAGCGGGGCAGCCGGACCCGGCACGAGTACCGGCTCACCCCCAAGGGCCGCGATCTGTGGCCCGTCCTCGTCGCGCTGCGCCAGTGGGGCGAGACGTACGTCGCCAATCCTGAGGGCCCGGTCATCGAGATCCGGCACCGCGACTGCGGCGCCCCGGTGCGGGTCGTGGTCGAGTGCCCCGAGGAGCACACCGCCCTCGCCCCCACCGAGGTCACCGTCCACCCGGGACCGGCCGCACGGCCCGTGCCGCAGCCGTAGGCGCCCTACCGTTCGAGTGCGGGCCGCCCGACGGCGGGCCGCCTGCGCAGCAGCAGGCTTCGCGCCGGTACCTCCACCGCCTCGTACAGCACCCAGGCCAGCCCCAGCGACACGGTGAACGCGACGGCCGTGGTGACCAGGCCCGCGGTCACACCGAAGCGCGGGGAGGTGCCGAGCAGGCTGGTCGCGCCCCGCAGGACCAGCAGGTGGATCATGTAGAAGGCGAAGGACAGCTCCCCCAGTCGCACCAGCCACCGGCGCCGCCACAGCGAGGGCAGACCGCGCAGGTCCGCGACGGCCGCGGCCGGGATCAGCAGCGCGAAGCCGATGACCGTGCAGGTCGTGGCGGGGTAGCCGGAGGTGACCTGGGGCACCAGGAAGTAGCCGATGACCGCCAGGGCCAGCGAGGCCTCGAGACCGGGCCCGCGCCAGCGGTCGAGCAGCACCAGCCGGGCCACGGCGGCGCCGATCACGAACTCGGGCAGCCGGGCGGCCGGGAAGGAGTACAGCGGCTGGTCCGCCCAGTGGTGCGCGTCCGCCCAGGCCAGCACGAACACCGCCAGCAGCGCGAGCCCGGCCAGGGCCGCCGAGCCCCGGGCGCCGAGGCGGCGCAGCAGCAGGGCGAGCAGGGGGAAGGTGCCGTAGAAGAACGCCTCGCAGGCCAGCGACCAGCTGACGGGGTCGAGGGTCTGCCACCAGGGGCGCCACCAGGAGTGCACCAGGAGGGCGTTGGCCAGGCCCGCGGTGAGGGTCGGTCTGTGCTGGTGGGCCAGGGTGAGGGCCATGACGAGGGCGACGGCGGCGGTGACCAGGTGGACGGGCAGGATGCGGGCGACGCGGCGTCTGAAGAACGGCCATGCGCGGTCGCCGGGCCGCGCGGACCACATCAGGACGAAGCCGGAGAGCACGAAGAAGAACGACACTCCGTTGGCTCCGGCGCCGAAGGCCCACGTCATCACGCGCTGGCCGGTGCCGTCGAAGTAATGGAAGTTGTGCACGTGCAGTCCGAAGACCAGCAGCGCGGCGATCCAGCGCAGTCCGGTCAGCGACGGCAGCGTGGGCGCCGCGGCGGGGCGGGGAATCCTGTTCTTCGGTGTGCCGGTGGTCTCGGTGCCGGTGGTCTCGGTGGCGGTGGTCTCGGTGGCGGTGGTCTCGGTGGCGGTGGCGGGCGGTGTCCCGGGCGCCCTGGTCGCCGTCGTCATCGGGTCGCCCTTCCGGGGATGTGCGTACGGGGCATGAAAGGGAGCGTTGCCTGTTCGTCATCTTCCAATCGGTCCCGTGGACAACGTCACACCGATGGCTCTGGTTACGAGATCCGTCCTGGTGTTAGGCAGCGGTTACCGGTGGGTCTATCGTCGGAATCGTGGGCCACAGCGTGGGAGGTCGGCCGGTGATGCCGCAGGACGAGGCCGTGATCGGCTGCATCGGGAAGGTGCTCATCGGGACTCGGGGAACCGCGGGTCCCGGTGAGGTCCTGGTGCCGGTCCGGGGCGGCTCGGAGACCTTCATAGCCTGGTCCGACGAACCCTTGCCGACGGGGGCGACGGTGCTCGTGATCGAGTCACGTGGGTGTCGTGAGGTCGGCGTCATCGAGTGGAGGGATCCACTCGGAGCGATCGGCGACCGTGCCGACGCGGACTGAGGAGTAACAGAATGTTCGGTTACCGCGTTCCCGCTCCCGACGAGGCGATGCTGATCTCGGGTGGCAGGCGGGGACTGGGGGGCGCGCCGTTCCGGGTGGTGACGGGGCACGGGAAGTTCGTGCTGCCGTTCTTCCGAAAGACCCGTTTCCTCACGCTGGCGATGTGCGAGTCCGAGGTCACGGAGACGTGTGTGACCCGGCAGGGCATCGCGTTGAACGTACGCGCCGTCATCGCGTTCAAGGTCGGCAACGACACCGAGAGCATCATCAACGCCGGGCAGCGTTTCCTCTCGGACCAGGAGCAGATGTCGGTGCTGACCGGCCGGATCTTCGCCGGTCATCTGCGGGCCATCATCGGCTCGATGACGGTCGAGGAGATCGTCACCGAGCGGCAGAAGCTCGCCGCGGAGGTGCTGGACACCTCCAAGACCGAGATGGCGAAGATCGGTCTGATCGTGGACTCGCTGCAGATCCAGTCGATCGACGACGGCGACGCCGGCTACATCGACGCCATGTCCGCGCCGCACCGGGCGGCCATCCAGCGGCAGGCCCAGATCGCGCAGGCGCAGGCCACCCAGACGGCGGCCGAAGCGCAGCAGGAGGCGGCGCGCAAGCAGGCCGAGTACGCCCGGCAGACAGCCGTCGTCCAGGCCGCGTACTCGGCCGAGGTGGACCGCGCGCAGGCGCAGGCCGCGCAGGCCGGACCGCTGGCGCAGGCGCACGCCCAGCAGGAGGTGCTCGCCGCGCAGACCGAACTGGCCCAGCGGCAGGCCAAGTTGCGCCAGCAGCAGCTGGTGGCGGAGATCGTGAAGCCGGCCGAGGCGGAGGCCGAGCGGATCCGGCTGCTCGCCCAGGCGGACGCGCAGCGCATGAAGATCCAGGCCGAGGCGGCCGCGTCGTACGACCGGGTGGCGCTGGACCGGATGCTGATCGACCAGCTGCCGCAGATCGTGAAGGAGGCCGCGGGCGGTCTCGCCGGCGCCAACGTCAACGTCCTCAACGGCGCGGACGGCCTCGGTGAGATCGCCGCCGGTCTGGTCTCGCAGGGTCTGACGATCCTGGACTCCGTCCGGCAGAACCTCAGCGGCGGACAGGACGGCGAGAGCCGCCCGTCCGGCAACGGCGTGCTGGAGCTGCGCGCGAAGAACGAGCGCAAGTCCGACGACGGTCCGGTCAACGTCGACTGATCCGCTCCGAGGTCCCCGTCCCGGCGGGGACCTCGGCGTACTCTGGCCCCCTCTCGAGAAGCGGAGCTGAGTGCGTGGAACTCGCCTTCACGGGCCGGGTGATCGAGTGGCGCGGCCCGGCGCCCTACTACTTCGTGTCCGTGCCGGACCAGGAGTGCGCCGACATCCGCGAGGTGGCCGCGCTGGCCTCCTACGGCTGGGGCGTCATCCCGGTCGAGGCCCGCATCGGCGGGACCGCCTTCGCCACCTCGCTGTTCCCCAAGGACGGCGGCTATCTGCTGCCGCTCAAGAACGCCGTCCGCGTGCCGAGCGGGCTGTCCGCGGGAGACGACGTGGCGATACGGATGACGGTACGGCTGTGATGCTGCTTCCCGACATGCCGCTGCACGATCCGTTCGTCGTCGCCGACGACACGTCCCGTACGTACCACCTGTACACGTCCAACGACCCGTCGGTGTCGGGTGTGGAGGGCGTGGGCACGATGGTGTATCGCAGCCGCGACCTGCGTGAGTGGCAGCGGCCCGTCGTGGTCTTCCTGGCCGGCGAGCAGCCGGGGATCTGGGCGAGCGACGGGGGTTGGGCCCCGGAGGTCCGTCCATGGGACAGCCGCTACTACCTGTTCACCACCCTGCACGACGAGAACAGACCGCTTCCCGTCCCCCCGCCCAACCGGTGGGGCACGCCCTTCCAGCTGGCCAACCACATGCGCGGCACGATCACCGCCGTCTCCGACTCGCTCCTCGGTCCCTTCACCGTCGTCGACGCGTCCCGCCCCACCCCGCCCGCGCACCTCATGACCCTCGACGGCACGCTGCACGTCGATCCGTCCGGACAGCCCTGGATGGTGTATGCGCACGAGTGGCTGCAGACGGTCGACGGCACCATGGAGGCGATCCGGCTGGCGCCCGATCTGTCCCGGCCGATCGGGGACCCTGTCTTCCTGTTCAAGGCGTCGGACGCGTCCTGGCTCGGCGGGCAGATCCCGGCCGGCGTGCCCGCTCAGCTCCCGCCTTACATCACCGACGGCCCCCAGCTGTACCGCACGCCCGACGGCTCGCTGCTCATGCTGTGGTCGACGTACGAGAAGAACACCGTCGGCCCGGACGGGAACATCAGCGGCGGTTACGTCCAGACCTACGCCGTCTCCAAGTCCGGTGACCTGACCGGCCCTTGGGAACAGCACCGGCCACTGGTCCGGGACGACAGCGGGCACGGCATGCTCTTCCGCACCTTCGAGGGCGAGCTGATGATGATCCTGCACCGCCCCTTCGACAACGCCCGCGGCAAGCTGTACGAGATGCGGCTGCACGGCCATGAGCTGCGCGTGCTGCGCCAACGCACGGACCTCGACGGCGGCGGGTGAGCCACTGCGTTTCCCGGCGGGCCGCGGCCGATGAGGCACTTCGGTCCGCGGTGGACTCCGGCGGGACAGCGGGGCGTGGTGACCCCGGGCGCCTGCCGGCGCGGCGCCCCGCAGGCAGCCCACGACCACACCCTCGGCGGCCGGGCGAAGGGCCGGCGCCGGCCGGGCTCCCCGCGGGCGACGGTTCCGACGGCGCGGGGACGACCGACCCGGCCGGGGCGGCCCGAGAGTGCCCCGGCCGGGTCGGTCACCAGCTCACCCGCGCCGCCACCGGCAGGTGGTCGCTGCCGGTGGCCGGGAGCACCCAGGCGCTGTCCGGCCGCACTCCCCTGACCAGGATCTGGTCGATGCGCTCCACCGGGAACCTCGCCGGCCAGCTGAAGCCGAAGCCGGCTCCGGCCTCGTCCTGCGCCGAGCGCAGCTGAGATGTGAGGCCCGCGAAGGCGCGGTCGTCCATGGTGCCGTTGAGGTCGCCGAGCAGCACCACCCGCCGGGTGGGCTCGTCGGCGACGGCCCTGGCGAGCGCCTGCGCGCCTCTGTCCCGCGAGTCCGTCCAGAAGCCGACCCTGGGGTTCACGCGCACGGACCCCAGGTGGGCGACGTACACCGCCAGCGGCCCCTGCCGGGTGGTGACCGTGGTGCGCAGTGCCCGGTTGTAGGTCAGTTTCTCGGCGGCCGGCTTGGTGGCCGCCAGCGGCCCGTAGTCGGTCGCGATGTCGACCGGCCGGGTGTCCGACAGGGGCAGCCTGCTCCACAGCCCGACCGTGCCCAGCACCGTGTGGTACCGGTAGGTCTTCGCCAACTCCTTCTCGTACGTGCCCCGGTCCTGGTCGGTGATCTCCTCCAGGGCCAGCACGTCGGCGCCGGAGGCGGCCAGGTCACGGGCGGTGGCGGCCGGGTCGGGGTTGTCGGCGGCGACGTTGTGGCTGACGACAGTGAGGTCGCCGCCCGGGTGGGACTTGTCGGTGAGCAGTCCGCCGAAGAGGCTCAGCCACACCGTGACGGGAAGCAGCAGCGCGGTCACCGCCGACAGGGAGCGACGCCAGAGCGCGCCGGCGAGGAGCACCGGGACGAACAGGCCGAACCACGGCAGGAACGTCTCCACCAGGCTGCCGAGATGGCCGATCCGGTTCGGGATCCTCCCGTGCAGCAGCATGAGCAGACCGAGCAGCAGCGCCAGCGCCGCGAGCACCGGGCCGCGCTTCCAGGGCTCCGGCCGGGAGCAGCCACGGATCGCCCGGCGGACGCCCGCGCGCCAGGGACCGGGGCCGGTGTCCGCGTGGTCGGGGCCGGTCCGTCCGGTCCCGGTCGTGTCGACCTGCGTCATCGTCGGTCCTCGCTCGCTGTCGGTCACTTCTGCATCCTGGGGTCCTGGGTGGGGTCGGAGTACATGTGCGGGCAGCCGTGGGCGACGGCCTCGGGCCGCAGTTCGTAGTGCCAGGGTTCGTTGCGGTAGATCCGGCACAGCCCGTACGCGGCGCCGTGCTCGGACAGCCATGCCGTCGCGTCGGAGGGTCCGATGTCGACAGCGTCCCCGGAGACATGCGGGGAGGTGGCCGCGGTGGCGACCCAGCGGGCGGCCTCGGCCTCGGAGCCGTACTTGGCGACCGCCTCGCCGAGCAGCCGGTTCTGGTAGGCCGCCGAACGCCAGCCGCTGTTGACACGGAACTCGAGCCCGTCGTCCCCGGCGTCCGTGGCGGCCCGGCGGAGGGCCTTGAGCAGGTCCGGGTCGAGCCTGGCCACCGCGGGAACCGTGTCGTCGAAGACCGTCACGCCGTCGGGGACGACACCGTCCGCCTCGCCCAGCGCGCCGCCATGGCGGCTGAGACGAGGAACCGACAGTGACGCGTCCGAGGAGGAGGACGCGGACCCGGGTAACCGGTAACAGAGGGCTGCGATGACGGCGGACAGGACGACGGCGGCGACGACGGCCGCGAACAGCCAGTGGATCCGGTGTGTCGAGGTGCGCGCTGATGGCGGGGTTCCAGTCATGCCGCCAGTCAAGGCGGCGCGGTGTTGCCGGCCCGTATGCGGTTTTCGATATGCCGGCGATATGCCCCGGCTCCTAGCATCGAGAGCATGCGTGTGCTGATCGTGGAGGACGAGCCCTATCTGGCGGAGGCCATCCGCGATGGTCTGCGCCTGGCGGCGATCGCGGCCGACATCGCGGGGGACGGCGACACCGCTCTGGACATGCTGCGCGTCAACTCCTACGACATCGCCGTGCTCGACCGGGACATCCCCGGACCCTCCGGTGACGAGATCGCGAAACGGATCGTGGCCTCCGGCAGCGGCATGCCGATCCTCATGCTGACCGCGGCCGACCGTCTCGACGACAAGGCCTCCGGGTTCGAACTGGGCGCCGACGACTACCTCACGAAACCCTTCGAACTCCAGGAACTCGCGCTCCGGCTCAGAGCACTCGACCGCAGACGCGCGCACAACAGGCCCCCGGTGCGGGAGATCGCGGGTCTGCGGCTGGACCCGTTCCGCAGGGAGGTCTACCGGGACGGCCGCTATGTGGCGCTGACCAGGAAGCAGTTCGCGGTGCTCGAGGTCCTCGTCGCCGCCGAGGGCGGGATCGTCAGCGCGGAGGAACTACTGGAGCGGGCGTGGGACGCGAACGCCGACCCGTTCACCAACGCCGTGCGGATCACTGTCTCGGCGCTGCGCAAGCGACTCGGCGAGCCCTGGGTCATCGCCACCGTGCCGGGCGTCGGTTACCGCATCGACCCGCAGGCGGAGGCCGGACACGAGGGGGCGGGCCATGGATAGGGCGCCGGGGATGAGCGTCCGCCTCAAACTCACGCTCAGCTACGCCGGGTTCGTCATGGTGGCCGGAGTTCTGCTGCTCATGGCCGGGTGGGTGTTCCTGATCCGGGTGCCCCACATCGGGCTGATCATGGATCCCAGCTACCAGGGTGCCGTGCTGCGCGCTTTCGCTCCGATCGCGGCCGTCGTGCTGGGGTTCCTGCTGGTGTTCGGTCTCGGGGGCGGGTGGTTCCTCGCCGGCCGGATGCTGGCCCCCCTGACGCGGATCACCGACGCCACCCGTACGGCCGCGAACGGGTCGCTCTCGCACCGGATCCGGCTGCCGGGCCCGACGGACGAGTTCCGTGAACTCGCCGACGCCTTCGACACGATGCTCGCGCGGCTCGAGGCGCACGTCGCCGAGCAGCGCAGATTCGCGGCCAACGCCTCGCACGAACTGCGCACCCCGCTGGCGATCTCCAAGACCCTGCTCGACGTGGCCCGCACCGATCCGGACCACGACACCGAGGAGATCATCGACCGGCTCCACGCCGTCAACACCCGGGCGATCGGTCTGACCGAGGCGCTGCTCCTGCTCAGCCGCGCCGAGCAGCGGTCCTTCAGCCGGGAGGACGTCGACCTGTCCCTCATGGCGGAAGAGGCGACCGAAACCCTCCTCCCCCTCGCGGAGAAGCACGGCGTCACCATCGAGACCTACGGCGAGATCGCCCCCACGACCGGCTCGCAGGCGCTGCTGCTGCAACTGACCACGAATCTCGTGCACAACGCGATCGTCCACAACCTGCCGGAGAAGGGCACTGTGTGGGTCACCACCGATGTCCGCCCCGGGACCGTGGTCCTCACGGTCGAGAACACGGGCGACACGCTCACCCCGGAGCTGGCCTCGACGCTCACCGAGCCGTTCCGGCGCGGCACCGAGCGCGTTCACACCGACCACTCCGGCGTGGGCCTCGGCCTGGCCATCGTCAGGACCATCGCCGAGGCCCACGACGGGACCCTCACCCTCGCCCCGCGCTCCGCGGGCGGGCTCCGGGTCGCCGTGGAGCTGCCCTCGCGGGCTTCCGCCGGGGTCGTCACTCGTCGTTCACCCAGCGCATGAGCCGCTGCAGCGGGTAGAAGCCGTCGTGGGAGAGGCCCGGTGGCATGCCGCCCGCCCCGCCGAGGGACACCACGCGCTGGACGCCGGCGCAGGCGAGAGCGTCGCGCAGCCCAGCCTTGCGGGCGTCGGGGTACACGCCGACCGTCTGCGTGGCGACCCCCGCGTGCATGACGGCGTCGGTCAGCGCGGCGACCGGGACGACGTTGACGATCTTTCCGTCCGGGTGGAAGTCCACCGGTTCCGGGGAGCGGATGACCAGACCCGTGCCGTCGTAACCGCCCCACACCCGATAGTCGGGCGCGAGGGAGCGCAGTACGTCGATCTCCTCACGCAGTTCCGCGGCGACCCGCGGGCCGCGCTCGGAGCTGAACTCCCTTGCCACGCCCAGGCGTTCGCACAGCAGGGCGGCATAGCGGTCGGCGTCCTCGGGTGATCCCTCGATGAACTGGAAGCGACTGGCCACGCACGCCTGCTGGTTGAAGAAGGTGGCGTCGGCGGCCCCCGCCTCCGCGGCCTCGGCCAGGCTCTCGGGGGACGCGAAGGCCTCGCGGCCGATCAGCGAGATGGAGGTCTTCGGGTCGAAGGAGACCAGCTCGAAGCCCGGGCCGACGTAGCGCAGCGCCCCGCGGATCGTGCCCTCGCCGCCCCAGGCGACGAGCTTGTCGAAGAACTGGGGGCGGAACAACACGCTCTCCACCGCCTCGTCGCCACCGCGCCAGTAGGCGGCGGAGAATGAGCGCACCACGGGATGGCCGGGGGCGACGGAGGCCATCGTGCGCAGGATCGCGGTCGCCGTGAACAGGTCGTTCGAGGGGAGTTTGAGCAGGTTGACGCCCTTGGTGAGGGCGCCGCGTACCACGGACATCGCGGCGACGCCGGGAGCGTTGCCCGCGATGATGTGCACCAGGCGTGGCGGGTAGGCGCGGGTGGCCGCGACCCGGCCCTCGGGCAGGCGCACCTCGCGCCAGCCGTCGAGAACGTCGGCGCCGCCGAGTTCATGGTCGATCTGGGCGTACAGGGCGGGGCGGCGGAAGCTGCGCCACAGCACGGCGTAGGCGCGTTCGAGGACCTCGGCGGGGAGCGGGCTGACGGCTGTCATCCGCTCCAGCGCTTCGGCGAGCAGGCCGTCCCGGTCCGCCTTGAGGGCGTCGCCGGTCGCCACCAGCAGGTCGACGATCTCGGCGGTGGGTGTCTGGAAGGCGGGCCCCGGCTCGGTGCGGGGCCACACGAGGCGGTCCAGGTCGAGGGCGGGTGCGGTGAAGGCGGCTCCGGGGCGACCATGGGTGACGTGCGGGCCTTCGTCGACCTCGCCGCGGATGACATGGACCACGGCCACCGGGGCGGCCGCGGTGCTGTCGAGGGTGGTGCCGGTCATCCGTGGATCATCCCTCGCACATAGGAGTCGAGTGTCGCCGCGCAGGTGATCTTGTCGTCGCCGCCGAGGTCGCCGTAGCGCTGGATGTCCGGCAGGACGGCGGGGCCCGGCCGGCCGCAGTCGCAGGGCGAGAAGTCGACGAAGACCCGGTCGCCGCTGATCAGTCCGCCCCAGCGGCCCTCGAGGGAGACGTCCAGGAAGGCGAACCGGCCCTCCACCACGCCGTGTTCGGGGTTGAGCAGGGTTTCGCCCTGCTGGTCGAGGACGAGCGGGATCACCCACGGCGGCACGTGGTAGTGGCCCTTCTCGCAGGCGAGGCAGGAGCCCTGGAGTTCCGTCATGCCGTAGCTGCGCACCCGCCGTACGCCGTCGTAGAAGGCGGCGAACTGCCGCTGGTAGTCCTCGGGCAGGGCACGGCCCTTGTTGCCGCCGCCGCTGAGCACCAGCGTGTCCGGGTGCAGGCCCCCGTCCGGGACGCCACGGGCGCGCAGGGCCTGGATCAGGGCGAACTGCTGGTTGTTCATGCCGGCGATGAGCAGCGGTTCGTCGCGGTGGGCGGCGATGTCGTCGACGATTGCGCTCACGGCCGCGTCCATCTCCGCCTCGCGGGCCTCGGAGGCGGTCTCGTAGGAGCTGATCTCCTGCGGGGTGGCGGTGCCCTCGGCGATCCTGCGGCGCAGCAGCGCGCTGCTCATCAGTTCCGACACCCGCAGCGGGTCGTCGGTGAGCAGTCGGGTCTCGCCGGCGCGGGCGAAGACCTCGGCGTGCCACCGGAAGCCGTCGATGGAACGCATGGGGCCGCTCGCGGGGGCGAGCAGATAGCCGCGTCGGGTGGGTTTCGGCGGCAGGGGGTCGGGCCAGCAGGTGAGGTGCTCCAGGATGTCGTGCAGGAAACTCAGGTCGCTCGCCGCGCAGTTGAGGAAGGAGACCTTCCCGGAGGTGCCGCTGGTGATGTACGGGCGGTGGCCGGCGGCCGTGATCCGCTCGGTCCACTCGTCGATGTCGCGTACACCGTCGACGTCGACCTCCCCGGGTTCGACCGTGGAAACGGTCGTGTACCAGCGCAGCAGCCGGTCCCATCGGCCGGCGGTGATCAGGGAGACGGGGTAGGACTTGTAGCTGGTGTGCGAGAAGAGCAGGGGGACGAGGTCGTCGAGGGCCGTGACCTCGCTGACGCCGGTCTCCTCCGCGCGGGTGCGCAGCAGCGGGATGCGCTCGCGGTGGGCGGTGAAGGCCTCCCGCGCGGCTTCGAGCTGCAACTCCCTCGTCTCTTCGGTTGGTTGGTCGAAGGTGTCGCCGGACAGGACCAGGGATCGGATCTGTGCGCGTGCGCCGGACACAGCACCCACCTCAATCGGTTGCATAGGTTGTCTTTTCCGCAGTCGTCCCTGCGGTCAGGTACGACGACTCGATCGCGTCGAGGTCGCCGCGGAGTTCCGCCGGGGTGCCGGTCATGGCGACGCGGCCGCGGTGCAGGACGTACACGCGGTCGGCGATGTCCAGCACCCTGCGCACGTGCTGTTCCACCAGCAGCGCCCCGAGGCCCCGGTCGGCCGCCCGGCGTACGGCGCGCAGCAGACGGTCGACGACGAGGGGGGCGAGCCCGAGGGACAGTTCGTCCGCGATCAGCAGCCTGGGCGAGCGGCTCAGCGCGCGGGCCAGCGACAGCATCTGCTGCTCGCCGCCCGAGAGCATGCCCGCGCCGGTCTTCAGGCGTTTCTCCAGTTCGGGGAAGAGTTCCAGCGCCTGCTCGGGGGTGACCCGGCCGACCCGGAGGTTGTCCGCGGTGTCGAGGCCGGTGAAGACCGCCCGCTCCCCCACGTAGGCCAGGCCCTGGCGGGCGCGGCGGTGCAGGGGTGCGCGGGCGGTGTCGCCCAGCCAGCGCACCTCGCCGCCCATCGGGGCGAGTTCCCCGGACAGCGCCCGCAGCGTGGTGGTCTTGCCCGCGCCGTTGGGTCCGAGCAGGGCGACGACCTCGCCGGGGCGGACCTCCAGGTCGAGGTCGCGCAGGACGGGTTGGCTGCCGTATCCAGCGCTCAGGGCACGGGCTTCGATCAAGGGCTCGGTGTCGTGCACGGACGTTCCCCTCGGTCAGCCGGCCGGTGTGGCCGTCAGCACCTTCCGGACGTCGACGAAGGTCGACCCCGCCTTCGCCCACTCGATCTGTCCGTTGCGGATGGTCAGTTCGGTGGCGGTCGTGTTGTGGATGCGGTCGAGGCCCTTGATGGGCAGGGCTGTCGAGGCCTTCCAGTTCAGCGCGGGGGTCAGACCGCCGGTGTCGATCCCGGAGGTGGTGTTCAGCTCCTGCACCAGGGCCTTGGCCGAGATCGCGGGAAGCTGCTTGGCCGCCTCGGTGAAGACCTTGAACGCCACCCAGGTCGTCTCGTCGGCGCCGTTGGAGGTGTCGATGTCCTTGGCGCCCTTGGCGGCGGCCACGAAGTCCTTCCAGGCCGGGTCGGAGGCCGGCGGGTAGTAGCCGGTGATCGCGGCGCCCTCCAGCGGGCCGCCACTTCCCCCGGTGCTCGCGGCCAGCTGCGGGGTGAGGTTGCCGACGACGCTGCCGAGCTTCGTCTTCGCGCCGGACTGGACGTACGACTTCACGAACAGGCCCGAGGCGGTGCCCAGGATGACACTGACGCAGTCGCTGCCCTTGGTGGCGGCGGCGACCTGGGGGGCGAGGTCGGTGGCGGTGAGCGGCACCTTGATGTCCTTGACCGGTGTCCCTCCGACGGAGGTCGCTCCGAGGGTCAGGAACTGCGAGACGATCGCGGCGGCCGCCAGGTCGTACCGGACGCCGGCGATCTTCTTGCAGCCCTCCTGCACGAGTTGCCGGCCGTGCGCCGCGAACACCGCCGGGGTGCCCCCGTTGACCGGGAACGACAGCGGGTTGGAGAACTCCGCGGCTGAGACGCCGGTCCCGCCGAGGTAGGGGATGCCGGCCTTCTGCAGGATGGGCATGTAGCGGTCACCCGCGAGGCTGTACGACCCCACGACCGCGACCACCTTGTCGGCCACCGCCTGCTGGGCGCACTTCTCGGCCTCGTCGGGGTCGTTCTTCTCGTTGCAGGTGAGCACCTTCAGCGGACCCCCCTTGATCCCGCCGTTGGCGTTGATCCACTTCTCGTAGGCCTGGGCGGTGAGCCGCACCCCCGGCTGGGCGCTGCCCTGCGTGTCCTCCGGGTTCCACACCATCACCTTGACCGGCGCGCCCTTCAGGGAGGTCTGCGTCGAGCTGCCCGACGCCTTTCCCCCGCAGCCTGCTGCGAGCAGGGCTGCGGTCACCGCGAGACAGGTCGCTGCGGCACTTCTGCGTCGGTGTGAGTCGTTCATGGCCCCTCCGCGGGCTCGTCGTCGAGTTGGCGAACAGCATGGGGTGCGTTTTGAGGTTAGTGAAGTACTCTCGGCACAATTATTTAAATAAATGTGCTGTCTGGCTGACCTCCGGGAGGTTCCCCCGATGGACGACATCCTGCGTTTCGCCCTGCTCGGCCTGGGGCTCGGCGCTCTGTACGCGCTCACCGCGCACGGCATCGTGCTGGTCTACCGGGGCTCCGGTGTCCTGAACCTCGCGCATGGCGCGATCGGGATGGCCGGCGCCTACGTGCAGTGGGAGCTCGCCGCCAACCACGGCGTGCCGTACTGGCCGGCCGTCGCGTGCGGGGTGCTCACCTCCGCGCTGCTGGGCGTGCTCACTCATCTGCTGGTGCTGCGGCCGCTGCGCCGGGCGTCCATCCTGGCCCGGCTGGTGGGCACGCTCGCGGTCTTCATCGTGCTCACCGCCGTCGCCGTCAAACGCTACGGCGACAGCCTGCAACTGGTGCCCGGCAAACTGCCGACCCGCCTGCTGACGATCGCCGGGGCCACCATCTCCGAGGACCGCGTCTGGCTGCTCGGCATCGCGCTCGCCGTCACCGCGCTGCTCCATCTCCTCTACCGGCGCACCCTGTTCGGCCTGGGCACCACCGCCGTCGCCGAGAACGAGCACGCCGCCGCCTCGCTCGGCTGGTCCCCCGATGTGATCGCCACCGGCAACTGGGCCCTCGGCTCGGCGCTCGCGGGACTCACCGGCATCCTGATCGTGCCGGTCATCGGCCTGTCGGTCTCCGGGCTGACCACCCTGCTGCTGAGCGCGCTGGCCGCCGCGCTGGTCGGCAGGTTCTCCTCGTTCCCCGTCACGCTGGCCGGCGGTCTGGTCATCGGTCTCGTGCAGTCCGAGCTCACCCGGTTCGGCTCCGGAGTGACGGGACTCGCCTCGTCGGTGCCGTTCCTGTTCATCGCCCTGGTGCTGGTGGCCCGCGGCCGGGCGCTGCCCCTGCGCGGCACCTTCCTGGACCGGCTGCCGGCGCTGGGCAGCGGCAGGGTGCGCCCCCTGCCGCTGGCGTTCGCCGCAGTGGTCGGGCTGGTCCTGGTGAGCGTGTCCACACCGCTGTGGGCCGACGCGATCACCAGCACCCTGGTGCTCTCGCTGATCATCCTGTCGATCGTCGTGGTCACCGGGTACGCCGGTCAGGTCTCCCTCGCGGCCTACGCCCTCGCCGGCACCGGCGCCTTCATCGCCGGGCACGCGGCGGCGGACTGGGGCTGGCCCTTCGAACTGGCCCTGCTGGCCGGTGTGCTGGGCACAGTCCCCATCGGCCTCCTGTTCGCCCTCCCCGCGGTGCGCACCCGGGGCGTCAACCTGGCGATCATCACGCTCGGCCTCGGCACCACACTGGAGGCGATGGTCTTCCAGAACACCGGCCTGTCGACGACCACCGGCAGCGACGGCATCGCGGTGGGCAGCCAGACCCTCTTCGGGATCAGCATCTCCGGAGTCGACCACCCGCAGCGGTACGCCGCCGTGGTGCTCGTGCTGTTCGTCGCCGCCACGCTCGTGGTCGCCAACGTACGGCGCGGCAGGACCGGCCGCCGCCTCGTCGCCGTACGGGCGAACGAGCGGGCCGCCGCCGCGCTCGGCATCGACGTCCGCGCGGCCAAGCTCTACGCCTTCGGTCTGTCCGCGGCCATCGCCGCCCTCGCCGGTGTGCTCATCGGCTTCCGCTCCACCTCGGTGGTCTTCTCCGACTTCGCGAGCTTCGACTCCATCACCGCGCTCGGACTCGCCGTCATCGGCGGTGTGGGCTTCCTCGTGGGGCCGCTGTTCGGGGCGATGTTCGCCGTGGGCACGGTCGGCGCGCGCTTCGGGGACTGGGTGCTGCCCGGGCTGAGCGCGTGGATGCCGCTGATCGGCGGGGTCGTCCTGGTGCTCACGCTGGTGGGCAACCAGGACGGCATCGGCAAGGACACCGGCCGACCGGCGGCGCGCATCCGCGACCGCCTGCCTCGCAGGGACACGGCGCAGGCGGGCGAGGACGAGCCTGCGCCCGCGGCGGACGTCTCCCGCGCCGCGCCGCTGGCCCTCCACGTCCGGGACCTGACCGTGCGCTACGGCGGTGTCGTCGCCGTCGACGGACTCTCGCTGGACGTCGAGCCGGGCCGGATCGTCGGGCTCATCGGTCCCAACGGCGCCGGCAAGACCTCCGCCATCGACGCCGTCACCGGCTTCACCCGGGCCGGTTCCGGCAGCGTGCGCCTCGGCGAGCGGGACCTGACCCGGCTGCCGGTGCACCGGCGGGCGTCGGCCGGACTGAGCCGGTCCTTCCAGTCGCTGGAGCTGTTCGAGGACATGACGGTCCGGGACAACCTCTCCGCGGCCTGCGAGCGGCCCGGCCGATGGGCGTACCTCACGGACCTGATCCGACCCGGCAGCCGTCCCCTTCCGGGTCATGTGCTCGTCGCGGTACGGGAGTTCGGGCTCCAGGACAGCCTCGACCGGCCGGTGGCGGAACTGTCGTACGGGGAGCGGCGGCTGCTGGCCATCGCCCGCGCGGTGGCGGCCTCTCCGTCCGTGCTGCTCCTCGACGAGCCGGCCGCCGGGCTGTCCGACGACGAGACGCGCGAACTGGCCCACCTGGTACGGCGACTGGCCGAGGACTGGGGCATGGGGGTCCTGCTCGTCGAGCACGACGTCGACATGGTCATGAGCGTCTGCGACCACGTCGTCGTCCTCGACTTCGGGCGCCGGATCTGCGCCGGTACGCCGGAGGAGGTGCGCCGGGATCCGGCGGTGCGGGCGGCGTACCTGGGCGACCTGGAACCGGAGGCGCTGGCCTGAGCGCGGGCACGGCCGTGAGCCGGAGCCGCTTGTGAGCGCCTCCGGCTCTCGCCGGGCAGCCCTGTCAGGCGTCCCGCAGATCCGCCACGTAGGGCGCGTGGGACAGCAGTCCGCCGTCCACGCGCAGGGTGTGCCCCGTGATGAAGGCGGACTCGTCGGAGGCCAGGAAGACGACCGCCGCGGCGACGTCCTCCGGCCGGCCCAGGCGCGGGGTGAGGTGGTGGCGCAGCATCGCCTCCCGGATCGCGCCGTGCGCCGAACCGGCGCTCGCGGGCGTGACGATGAATCCGGGCGCGATCGCGTTGCAGCGCACTCCCTGCTTGCCGTACTGGGTGGCGACGTACTGCGTGAGGTTGATGAGCGCGGCCTTCGAGGCCCCGTAGGCGGGATTGCGCAGATCGCCCGAGAGGCCGGACCCGGACGAGGTGTTGATGACGGAGCCGCCGCCCCGGGCGATCATGTGCGGGACGGCGGCCTGGATGGCGACCATGGTGCCGCGCAGGTTGATGCGCATCGTGTCGTCCCACACCGCCGGGTCGGCCTCGACGACGGCGAGGTCCTGGCGGGCGGCCAGGTGGGTGGCCGCCGCGTTGTTGTGCAGCACGTCGAGGCCGCCGTACGTCTCGACGGTCGTGGCCACCATGGCCCGGACGCTGTCGATGTCACCGAGGTCGACCCGGACCGCCGTCGCGGATCCTCCGGCGGCGCGGATCTCCTCCGTCACCGCCTTGGCTCCGTCGAGATTCAGATCCGCGACCACCGTGTCCGCGCCCTCGTCCGCCACCCGACGTGCCGTGGCGGCGCCGATGCCCGACGCCGCCCCGGTCACGACGGCGATCTTGCCGTCGAGTCGTCCCATGCCCCGACCGCCTTTCCTACTCGGTGAGTTCACTGCCGACGATGGACACGAAGGAGACGCATTCGCCGGGCCCGCCGCCCAGGTTGTGGGTGAGGGCCAGCGAGCGCCCGCGGGCCACGGACGGCACCGTGCGCTCCGGCGGTGCCTCGCCCCGCAGTTGCAGCCACGCCTCGAACATCATCCGCAGGCCGGAGGCGCCGATGGGGTGGCCGAAGGCCTTGAGACCGCCGTCCGGGTTGACCGGCAGCGAGCCGTCGAGGTCGAACGCCCCGCTGCTGACGTCCTTCCATGCCTCTCCGCGTGCGGAGAAGCCGAGGTCCTCCATCAGCACCAGCTCCGTGGGGGTGAAGCAGTCGTGGACCTCGGCGAGCGCGAGTTCGGTGCGCGGGTCGCTCACGCCCGCCTGCCGGTAGGCCTCCCGGGCGGAGGCGACGACCTCGGGGAAGGTGGTGAAGTCGTATTCCGGGTCGAGGAGGCCGTCCGCGGGGCCGGCGACGAAGGACAGCGCCTTCACGAAGATGGGCTTGTCGGTGTACCGGTAGGCGTCCTCGGCGCGTACGACGATCGCCGCCGCCGAGCCGTCCGAGACTCCGGAGCAGTCGAACACGCCGAGCATGCCCGCCACGATCGGGGCCGAGCGGATGCGGTCCAGCGGCACCTCCTTGCGGAACTGCGCGCGGGGGTTGCGGGCGCCGTTGACGTGGTTCTTCCAGGCGATGCGGGTGATGACGTCCTTCAACTCCTCTTCCGCGAGGCCGTACTTGGCGGCGTAGGCGGGGGCGAGGAGGGAGAAGTTGGCAGGCGCGGTGATCTCGCCGCGGCTGTCGTCGCCCGCGCCCGGGATCGCGGTCCCGGACAGCCCGGACATGCCGGAGTCCTTGAGCTTCTCCACGCCGACCGCCATGGCCACGTCGTAGGCGCCGGAGGCGACGGCGTAGCAGGCGTTGCGCAGAGCCTCCGAGCCGGTGGCGCACATGTTCTCGACGCGGGTGACCGGCTTGTTCGGCAGGCGCAGGGCGCGGCTGAGGGTCAGGCCGGAGACGCCGGAGGCCTGGGTGCCGAACCAGAACGCGTCGATGTCGTCGAGGGTGACCCCGGCCGAGGTCACCGCCTCCCCCACCGCGTCGACCAGCAGGTCGTCGGCCGACCGGGTCCAGTGCTCGCCGAAGGGCGTGCAGCCCATGCCGACGATCGCGACCCGGTCCCGGATTCCGTGTGAGCTCATCCCTGTGTCTCCTCGGTCTCGCCGGTGCGCACCGGGCGGGCCTTCCAGAAGTAGTTGTGGATGCCGGACGCCGTGACCGTGCGCCGGAAGGTCATCTCCACCCGGGCGCCGATGACGGCGTCGGCCTCGGTGGCGTCGGTGAGCTGGCAGCGGAAGCGTCCGCCGCCGTCGTAGTCGACGACCACGACGAGCATCGGCGGGCTCGGCGTGTGGGCCAGCCGGTCGACGGTGAACGTGGCGACCGTGCCGTGCACGTGCTCCATCGGCTCGTCGGCCATGGCGTCCACGCTGTGGCAGCTGGTGCACACCCGGTCCGGCGGCAGATGCCGGGTGCCGCACTTCTCGCAACGGGCGGCGACGAAGCCGTACTTCCAGGCGGTGCGGCGGTGCGCGGGCGGGGCGTAGGGCGGCTCGGGGTCCGGGCGGCGGGGCGGTTCGCGGTCGAGCAGGCCGCGCCAGGAGAGGTAGGTGGCGTACGGCATCGGGGCGCTGCCCGCGGCGATCTGCGCGGCGACCGGGCGGCCGCTGCGGTGGGCCGGCAGCGCGTCGGTGGCGCGCAGCAGCAGCACTCCGGCGCCGTCGCCGAGCACGACGAGGGCGATGACCTCGCCGGGCGCCGCACGGTCGAGGACGTCGGCGAGGAGCAGGCCGGGCTGGGCGGTGCCGGCGTTGCCGATCGCGTCGGTGAGGTCCGGGACCACCGCCTCGGGACGGGTGCCGGCGCTCCGCCGTACCGTCGCGCAGGCTCGCGCGTGCAGGCCGGAGACGACGAGATGGTCGACGGCGCCCCGGTCCAGTCCCGCCTGGTCGAGGGCGGCGGTCAGGGCCTTGTCGGCGAGGGAGACGTAGATCTCCTCGGCGAAGCGTTCCTCCCACACCCGGGAGGCGGGGGCGCCCGGCAGGCGCCAGCGGTCGAGGAGTTCGTCGCTGACGGTGTCATGGGCCAGCAGCTCCGCGATGACCGGCGCTCCGTTGCGGTGGCCGCCGAAGACGAACGCCGCCGCGCCGTCGCCGCCCAGGACCTCCTCGCCTCCGCCGGGCAGGCCGGTGCGCAGGTCGGACAGGACGGCCAGGGTGGGGATCGGGGAGCGGGCGGCGGTGACCAGCGCGCCGAGGCCGGAGCGGACCGAGCCCGCCATGTCGGCGGCGAGGACGTGCTCGTCGAGGCGGAGCGCGGCGTGCACGGCGGTCGCGTTGGTCTTGTCGAGGTAGGCGGGCGCCGCGGTGGCGAGGAAGAGCTGGCCGATGCGGGCGCGCAGCCCGTCGCGGGCCAGGGCGGTGCGGGCCGCCTCGACGGCCATGGACGTGGTGTCCTCGTCGTAGCCCGCGACCGCGCGGGTGCCGCGTCCGGGCGCCGACCCGAGGGCGGCGGCGACATCGGCGCGGGCCAGGCGGTGGTACGGCACATGGGCGCCGTAAGCGATCAGTCCGGCCATGTCAGCGTCCTCCAGTGGCGTTGCCGGTGCGTTCGAAGATGGCTGCCAGGCCCTGGCCGCCGCCGAGGCAGATGGTCTCCAGGCCGTAGCGGGCCTGGCGGCGGTCGAGTTCGCGCAGCAGGGTGGCGAGGATGCGGCCGCCGGTGGCGCCGACGGGGTGGCCCAGCGAGATGCCGGAGCCGTTGACGTTCAGCCGCTCGAAGTCGGCCTCGGTGAGGGCCCATTCGCGGGTGCAGGCGAGGACCTGAGCGGCGAAGGCCTCGTTGAGTTCGATCAGGTCGATGTCGGCGAGCTTCAGACCGGCACGCTCCAGGGCCCGGGCCGTGGCGGGCACGGGTCCGATGCCCATCGTCTCGGGTGGTACGCCGACGACGGCCCAGGAGACCAGGCGGCCCAGCGGGCGCAGGCCGAGTTCGGCGGCGCGTTCGGGGTGGGTGACCACGCAGAGCGCGGCGCCGTCGTTCTGGCCGCTGGCGTTGCCGGCCGTGACGGTGGCCTCCGGGTCCTGGCGGCCGAGCACCGGTCGCAGCCCGGCGAGCTTCTCGAGCGAGGAGTCGGCGCGCGGGTGTTCGTCGGTGTCGACCACCGTCGCGCCCCGCCGGGTCCGCACGGCGACCGGCACGATCTCGTCGGCGAACCGGCCCTCCCGCTGGGCGGCGACGGCCTTCTGGTGCGAGCGCAGGGCCAGTTCGTCCTGTTCCTCGCGCGGGATGCCGTACTCGCGGCGCAGGTTCTCGGCGGTCTCCAGCATCCCCCCGGGGACGGGGTGGTTGACGCCGCCGGAGGTGACCCGGCCCCGGGCCAGCCGGTCGTGCAGGGTGGTGCCCGCGCCGCGCACTCCCCAGCGGACGTCGGTGGTGTAGAACTCGGCCCGGCTCATGGACTCGACGCCCCCGGCGAGCACGAGGTCGCTCGCGCCGGTCTGCACCTGCATCGCGGCGGTGATGACCGCCTGCAGTCCGGAGCCGCAGCGGCGGTCGATCTGGAGCCCGGGCACCTCCACGGGGAGTCCGGCGTCCAGTGCCGCCACGCGGCCGATGGCGGGGGCCTCGCCGTTGGGGTAGCACTGGCCCAGGAGCACGTCGTCGACGGCCGTGGGCGGGATTCCGGTGCGGTCCAGCAGGGCCCGGACGACGGTGGCGGCGAGTTCGGCCGCGGTGACGTCGCGGAAGGCTCCGCCGTAGCCGCCGACCGGGGTCCGGATCGGTTCGCAGATCACCGCGTCACGCATCGGTCATGCCTTTCGTCAGCGGGTTCGGCGGGCTCACATGTACCGGCCGCCGGTCACCTCGACCACGGCCCCGGTGATGTAGCTGGCCATGTCGGAGGCGAGGAAGAGGACGGTCTGGGCGACCTCGGCGGGTTCGCCCGCGCGGCCCAGGGGGATCTCGGCGAGCTTCGCGTCCCAGGCGGCCCGGGGCATCGCCTCGGTCATGGCGGTGCGGATCAGGCCGGGCTGTACGGCGTTGACGCGGACGCCCGCCTTCGCGAGCTCCTTGGCGGACGCCTTGGTCAGGCCGACCAGGCCGGCCTTGGCGGCGCTGTAGTTGGTCTGGCCGAAGTTGCCGACCTTGCCGGCGATGGAGGAGATGTTGACGATGCTGCCGCCCTGACCGTGCGCGCGCATGGCCTCGGCGGCGTGCCGGGTGCCGTTCCAGGCGCCGGTGAGGTGGACGTCGAGGACGGCGCGGAAGTCGGCGAGGGGCATCTTGCGCAGGGTCGCGTCCCGGGTGATGCCGGCGTTGTTGACCATGACGCCGAGCGGGCCGAAGGTGTCGGCGCAGTGCGCCACGAGGGCGGCGACCTCGTCCTCGTCGGTGACGTCGCAGCGCAGCGAGCTGGCGGCCACGCCCTGGTCGGCGAGGCGTTTCGCGGCGTCGGCCGCGGCGCCCTCGTCGATGTCGCCGAGGACGACACTCGCGCCCGCGCCGCCGAGGACTCCGGCGATCTCGAAGCCGATGCCCTGTGCGCCGCCGGTGATCACCGCGTTCCGGCCGTCCAGCAGTCCCATGTCAGCCCGCTTCCGACTCGAACCTCTTCACTCCACTTCCGTGTTAAATAGATAACCTATTATGCTGAAACAATCAATACAGCGATCAGCTGTGCGGGCAGCGCCGGACGAGGAGTGCACGCAGGTGGACATCAGCTATCCCCCGGAGACCGAGACCTTCCGCGCGGAGGTCAGGGCCTTCCTCGACGCGTCGCTGCCGGCCGACTGGAGCGGCATCGGCGCCCTGGACGAGGAGGCCGCCTGGGCCTTCGCCCGCACCTGGCGCCGGCAACTCGTCGAGCGCGGCTATCTGTCCCTGACCTGGCCCGAGGAGTACGGCGGCCGTGGCCTGTCCAAGCTGCACCAGGTCGTCCTGATGGAGGAACTCGCCCGGGCGGGGGTGCCGTTCGGGCTGCCGCAGGACACCTTCGGCGTGAAGATGCTGGCGAACACGCTGCTGCGCTGGGGCACCGAGGAGCAGAAGAGCCGTTTCCTGCCCCGCATCCTCAGCGGCGAGGACACCTGGTGCCAGGGGTACTCCGAGCCGGACGCGGGCTCCGATCTGGCCTCCCTCAAGACCCGGGCCGTACGGGACGGCGACGAGTGGGTGATCGACGGCCAGAAGGTGTGGACCTCCGGCGCCCACCACAGCGACTGGATCTTCGTCCTGGCGCGGACGAACCCCGAGGCCCCCAAGCACCGGGGCATCTCCTTCCTGCTGGTCCCGCTCGACCAACCCGGCGTCGAGGTACGGCCGTTCCGCATGATGAGCGGGCAGCTGCACTTCAATGAGGTCTTCTTCGACGGCGCCCGCACCCGCGCCGACCTCGTGGTCGGCGGCGTGGACAACGGCTGGACGGTCGCCCAGAGCCTGCTGGGCGTCGAGCGCGGGGAGGAGGCGGCGACCAACCCGATTCTGTTCCGGGCCGAGGTGGAACGCCTCGTGGAACTCGCGCGACAGTACGGCAAGGACCGGGACCCGGTGATCCGGCAGCGGATCGCCTGGTGCTGGTCCAAGGTCGAGATCATGCGCTGCCTGGGCTACCGGATCCTCACCGGCTGGCTCAAGGGCGCCGAGCCGGGTCCCGAGTCCTCGATCGCCAAGCTGTACTGGAGCGAGTACCACACCGAGGTCACCGACCTGGCGATGGACATCATGGGTCTGCACGGCCAGGTGCCGGTCGGCCGGCCGCCCCTGCGCACGTACCGCACGGACGACCCCGGCGCGGCGAACTCCTCCGCGTCCTGGTCGACGACGTATCTGATCGCCCGCTCCGGCACGATCTACGCGGGCACCTCCCAGGTGCAGCGCAACATCCTCGCGGAGAAGGTGCTGGGGCTGCCGCGCGAGCCCCGGCTCACGCGTCCCTAGACGCCTCGAAGACGCCGAGCTCCGGGACCGGGCGGGGACCGGGGCCCGGCGTCCAGCCCGCCTCGATCTTGCGCAGGCCCACACCGTCCGGCGCCCAGACGTGGCAGCTGTTCAGCACCCACGCGGTGGCGCGCGGGTCGTGGGAGGCCGGGCCGCCCGCGCGGTTGCGGGCCGAGATGGCGGCCTGGACGACGGCCGGCCCGAGCGCGCGGGTCAGTTCGTACAGGTGGGTGCAGCCGGACACGCCCCGGAACCGCTCCTGGATGGCCCGGTTGTAGCCGCCGGCCACGCTGAGCCCGACCAGACCCTCGAAGGCGGGCGCGATCCGCGGGCACTCGGCGTGCGGGAAGTCCTTCATGCCGGCCTCGGCCGCCACGACCACCATGTCCGCGAGCCGCACCCGCACCGCCAGCACCATACGGTGGACGGTGCCGCCCGGCAGCCGCTCCCAGGGGCGCTCGTCGCGCAGTTCCGCCTCGACCGAGATCTCGCCGGCACCCTCCTCGAAGGCGGTGACGGTGATCGTACGGCGGTGCAACGGCAGTTCGGTCCGGGTCATGACGAGGTCCCCTCCAGTTGCGACGCGTCCTCCCCCAGCGCCGGGAAGGCCGGTGGGCGGCGCTCGATGAAGCTGAGCACGCCCTCCCGGTAGTCCGGGGCGCGCTTGGCCACCGCCAGCAGCTCCGCCGCCCTCTGGCTGCTCTCGGCGAAGGTCCGCGCCTGGTCGTCGGCGAGCTGCCGCTTGATGAGGGACATCGCGTAGGGGCTCGCCGAGCGGGCCAGCCCGGTGGCGTAGGCGAGGGCCTCGGGGAGCAGGTCGTCGGGCTCGACCAGGCGGTTGACCAGGCCCATCGCCAGGGCCTCCGTTCCGGTGATCCGGCGCGAGGACAGCAGCAGGTCGGCGGCGTTGCCGTGCCCCACGAGCCGGGGCAGGATCCAGGACACCCCGTCCTCGGCCACCAGTCCGCGGGCGCTGAAGGCGGCGGCGAACTTGGCCTGCGGCACGGCGAACCGGACGTCGCACATCACCGCCTGGTTGAACCCGATGCCCGCGCAGGCACCGTTGACGGCCGCCACCACGGGCTTGGGGAAGGTCATGGGGCGGGTGCGCGGGGGCAGCTGCCCGGTGGGCCATGGCCGGGCGCCGGAGGAGGCCCCGTCCAGCACGCTCATGTCCATCCCGGGACAGAAGCTGCGTCCGGCGCCGGTCAGCACCACCGCCCGCACCCGCGGATCCGTCTCCGCCCGGTCGAACAGCTCGTTGTAGAGCAGCTCCATCTCCAGCGTCCAGGCGTTGTGCCGCTCCGGCCGGTTCAGAGTGAGGATCATGACCCCGTCGTCGGTGAGTTCGGTGAGGATCACCGGGGTCGCCTGCTCGGTCATCGAGGTCACTCCCACGGGCCGGGGACGTTTAATAGCTATATGAATCATCTATATCCCACGGAGCGGCACCGGCGCCAGACCAGGGCGGACGAGGACATGATCAACCATCCCTTGACCTGGTACCCTCGATGCACTAAGACGATTCATTTTGCTATATGAGGAGCCCACCGTGGCCGAGGCAGCCCGCGCAAGTGAAACGGCGGCCGTGCCCGCCCCCGCCCGCAGCCGCGTCGGACGCCAGGTGCGGGTGCCGAAGACCGCCGAACTGGTCGCCGCGCACCTGCGCCGCCAGATCGTCCGGGGCGAACTGAAGCCGGGGGACGCGCTGCCGCCCGAGTCGGGACTGATGGAACAGTTCGGCATCTCACGGCCGACCCTGCGCGAGGCCTTCCGCGTCCTGGAGTCGGAGTCCCTGATCACGGTGCGCCGCGGCGCCCACGGCGGCGCCCGGGTGAGCGCGCCCGACGCGGACGTCGCCGCCCGCTTCGCCGGCCTGATCCTCGAGTACCGCGGCGCCACGCTGGGCGACCTCTACCGCGCGGCGGCGCTCATCGAGCCGCCCTGCGCCCGCCAGCTCGCCGCGAAGCACACCGCGGCCGACATCGACCGACTGCGGGAGGCGGTGGCCGCCGAGAAGGCGGTCCTGGACGACCCGCTGGCCCTGGTCGAGGCACAGGACGCCTTCCACGCCCTGCTGGTCGAACTCACCGGCAATCAGACCCTGATCCTGCTGTGCGGCATGGTGCGCAACATCATCGACCGGGCCAACGCCTCCTACACCGCAGCCGCCACGGACGCCGAGACCCAGAAGGCGCAGGCCCTCAAGGGCCACCGGGCGCACGTGAGGCTCATCGGCCTGATCGAGTCCGGCAAGGCGGACGAGGCGGAGAAGCTCTGGCAGCGGCACATCTCCAGCGCGGACGACGTGGTCAACGCCGCCGGACCCAAGACCGTCCTGGAGCTCATCGACTGACGCGCACCCCGCGCGGGTGAGCCTCTCGTCACGTACCCCTTGCCTCCAAGAAACAGTTAGATAATTATAGAAGGAGCACTGAATAGGCTGCATTGAAACAGAACCAGGGGTCCGGAGGCGACGGCCATGGCCGAACACCGCAAGCGCATCTTCGACTGCGACCAGCACATGTACGAGGAGCGGGACTCCTTCACCCGCTACCTTCCCAAGGAGTTCCTCGGAGCGGCGGTCGCACCGGTGACCCTGCCGGACGGGCGGGAGGTGATCCTCGCCGGGGACCGCATCGTCGTCTGCCTGGAGCCCGAGTTCGGGCAGGTCTACCGTCCCGGCTCGCTGAAGGAGATGCTCAAGGCGATGGCCTCGGGCAATCCTGAGGAGACCTACCAGTTCGAGCCGATGCACGAGGCGTACCAGAACCGCGAGGCGCGGCTGCGGATCATGGACGAACAGGGCCTGGACCAGACGATCATGTATCCGGGCGGCTGGGCGCTGGTGGCCGAGGAGTACGTCAAGGGCGTCGAGCCGCTCTACGCCAACTACCACTCGTTCAACCGCTACATGAACGAGGTCTGGGGCTTCAACCACCAGGGCCGCATCTACGCCCCGGCCCTGCTCTCGCTGCGCGATCTGCCCAGCGCGGTCAAGGAGTTGGAGTACGTCCTGGAACAGGGCGCCCGCTTCATCCTGCTGCCCACCGGACCGGTCTACGGCCGCTCGCCGGGCGACCCGTACTTCGACCCGTTCTGGAAGCTGGTCAACGAGGCCAAGGCGAGCGTCTGCTACCACATCAGCGAGTTCTACTACAACTCGCAGGTCGCCCCCTCCTGGGGCTTCGACCCGAACCCGATCCACTTCCGGATGTCGGCCTGGCAGTGGCAGAACACCTACGGCCAGCGTCCCATCGAGGAGACGCTGTCCGCGCTGATCTTCGACAACCTCTTCGGGCGCTTCCCGGACATCAACATCCTGGTCTCCGAGTTCGGCTCCGAGTGGGTGCCGCACTTCGTGCGCCACATGGACAAGAGCCGGGGCATGGGCCGCAACGGCCCCTGGGTCGGCGGGCAGCTGGAGGAGCGCCCCAGCCAGGTCTTCCGCAAGCACGTCCGGGTGGTGCCCTACCCCGAGGACGACATCGTGGACGTCGTCCGGCGCCTAGGCTACCACGAGTCCATCGTCATGGGCTCCGACTTCCCGCACGCGGAGGGCCTCGCCGCCCCGGCCGACTTCCGCAAGCTGATCGCGGAACTCGACGAGTCCGCGCAGGACGACATCATGTTCAACAACGCCCAGCAGCTGATCAGCCGCTGAGCCTCGCAGGACCCCGCCTGGCGGCGGGCCGGCCGGTAGGGCAGAGCCCCTAACCGACCAGGCCCGCCGCCAGGTTCGCGATGTCGTCGAGCAGGGCGGTGCCGTGCGCGGAGTGGTCGTAGCCGGCGAGCGGGTAGCCGTTGCACAGACAGGCGAAGGACAGGCCCGACTCCGGGTCCATGAAGCCCAGTTGGTAGGCGGCTCCGGCGCTGCCGAAGAGCGCGGGCGAGCCGGCCGACGGCAGGTTGCTGCCGGCGTCGGGACCGGCCACGGTCACGAACAGCCCCATGCTCGTACGACGTCCTCCGCCGCCCCCGTAGATCCGCTCCCCGTGCGGGTGGTCGGTGAACCGGATGCGGATGCCCTCCGCGACCGCCTCCGGCTTCCACAGGCCGGAGTGGAACAGCGCCTGGAAGTACAGGGCCACGTCGGCGGCGGTGGCGACCAGGGCGTGACTGGGCTCTCCGGCCGCCAGGACCTTCGGGTCGGACAGGTACCACGGCCCCCAGGGGTCGGGCTCCTGCGTGTCGTCCGTGCGGTCGGTGGCGAGCATCGGGGCCACGGAGCCCGGCTGCCGGTCCACGGGCACGCCGAGCTCGATCGACGACAACCCCAGCGGCTCCACGATCCGTTCGCGCAGGTAGTCGGCGAAGGCCAGGCCCGTACGCCGTTCGACGATCTCGGCGATCAGCCAGGCGGAGGAGGTGAGATGGAACTGGAAGCGGGTCCCGGGCGGGTAGTCGAGCCGCCAGCGTCCGAAGGCGGCGAGCCGCTGCTCCCGGTCCAGCGCCTTGGAGAGTCCGAGGGGCGCGAAGGGGAACCCGGCCGTGTGCGTGAGCACCTGCTCGACGGTCACCGCTTCCTTCCCGTTGGGCGCGAACTCCGGGATGATCGCGGCCACTCGCTCACCGACGTCCAGGAGCCCGTCGCCGATCAGCTTCCACACCGCGCCGGCGACGATCGACCGTCCGACGGACTGCAGGACGTAGCGGGTGCCGGGGTGGGCGTCGCCGTAGGTCTCGAAGGCCACCAGCCGCCCGTCGTGGGCGACGGCGACCTGCGCGGACGGCAGGGGGCCGTGCTCGACCTCCCGCCGGATCCGGTCCAGGAGGGTGTCGAGGCGGTTCGGGTCGACGGGCTCAGCCATGGGGTTCTCCTTCGTACGGCTCCCGCAGGTCACGGCGTACGACCTTGCCGTTGGCGTTGCGCGGCAGGTCGTCCACGAACCACCAGCGCACCGGGACCTTGAACCCGGACAGCCGGGCCCGGGTATGGCTTCTGAGCGCCGCCGGTTCGGGCGGGGCGGCGGGGTCGGCCGGCACGACGAAGGCGACGACCGTCTGACCGAGCCGCTCGTCGGGCACGCCGGTCACCGCCGCGTCCGCCACACCGGGATGCGCGGTCAGGACCGTCTCGACCTCCAGCGGGTGGACGTTCTCACCACCCCGGATGATCATGTCGGTGCGGCGGCCGAGGAGGTAGAGGTAGCCGTCGTCGGCGATCCGGCCCAGGTCGCCGCTGTGCAGCCAGCCCTCGGCGTCGACGCGGAAGAAATGGCCGGCGCGGGCGTGGATCTCGCCGACACCGTCCGGTCCGGCGCCGTCGACCCTCATCTCGACGCCGGGGGCGGGACGGCCCACCGAACGCAGCAACTCGGCGCGTCCGGCCACCGCATCCCGGTGGTCCTCGGGAGTGAGCACGCTGATCGGCGAACCCTCCGTCTGTCCGAACATGTTGAGCATGCGGACGCCGGGCATCGCCTCGTACGTCCGCCGCAGGGTGCAGGGACGCACGGGCGCACCTCCGTACTGGAGGGTCCGCAGGCTCGGGTGGCGTGCCTCGCCCGCGGCCAGCAGGGTCTCCAGCATCGCCGGGACCATGCTGGTGTGAGTGGTGCCGAGGTCTCGCAGCAGGGTCCAGCCCTCGACGCTGAAACGGGACAGGCCGGTGATCAGCGCGCCGGCGGCGAGGGCGACGGCGATGTTGCCGAGGCCCGCGATGTGGTGGAAGGGGGCGCTGCCGCCGTAGAAGCTGTCGGGGGCGAGCCCGCACAGCCGCCCGTTGACCCGGGCCCGGGCGGCCAGCCGCCGCTGGGTCATGGGCACGGGTTTGGGCAGGCCGGTGGTGCCGGAGGTGTGGAGTACGGCGGCGAGTTGATCGGGTTCGGCCGCCAACGCCCGTGCCCTGCTGCTCAGTTCGGGCACCATGGCGACCCGTCGGCCGGACAGCTCGGCGACCTGTCCGGCGAGGTCGGCGAACTCGGGCTGCGCGAGCAGCACCCGGGCCGGCATCCCCTTGACCACGGCGGCGATCTCGTGCGCGGTCATACGGACACCGAGTGGCGCGAGCGGGTGCCCGGAACCGGCCCCGCCGATCACCAGCGCGAGGGCATCGGCGGAGGTGGCGACCAGCGCCGGGAGAGGAGCGCCGGGCTCCGGACCGAGCGAGTCCAGCCAGTCGGCCGCGCCCCCGGCCCGATCGAGAAGCTCGCGGCCACTCCACACCAGGTCACCGAACCGGACGGCGGGGCGATCGTGGTCGTAGGCACGGCTCACCATGGCGGTCCAGGTGGTCTCCTGCCCGGACTGCGGCACGGTGTCCGCCTGCCCGGACTGCTGCGCGGTGGTCACCGGATCAGGGGTCCAGGCGGGCCGTCGCGGTGCCGGTGACCACCTCGACGCCGTCCTGGTTGACCGTGCGCAGGGAGAAGTGGGCGACCGGGGCGTCCGGTGTGTCCTCGATCGACTCGACGGTGGCCGTGGCGGTCAGGGTGTCGCCGGGCCAGACCTGCACCTTGAAGCGCACGCCGTAGCGCAGCAGCGACTCGGGGCCGACCCAGTCGGTCAGGACCCGGCCGGTCATGCCCATCGTGAGCATGCCGTGGGCGAAGACACCGGGGTATCCGGCCGCCTCGACGGCGAACCGCTCGTCGGTGTGCAGGGGGTTGAAGTCCCCGGAGGCGCCCGCGTACTGCACGATCCGGGTCCGCTTCAGATCCTCGACGAGGACGCTCTCACGCGTCTCGCCGACCTTGATGTCACTGCTGCTCAGGCTCATCGGGCATCCTTCGGGGTGGCGGGGCCCTCGGGCACGACGGCCACGGTCACGGCGCTGACCACCGGTTGCCCGTCGGCGTCCCGGTACTCGGTGACACGCTCGCTGAACAGCAGCCGGCCGCTGCGGCCCTGCTTCTCCCAGCTGCGCCCCGGAACGGTGTGCGCGTACAGCGTCTCGCCGGCGCGCACCGGGCGGTGGTACTCGAAGTGCTGCTCGGCGTGGAGTCCGCCGCCGCCCTCGGCCATCACACCGGGTCCGCCGCCGGAGCCGAACCACTCCAGGTCCGGCTTGGGCCGCAGGTGGTAGTCGGGGTCGTAGTGCGCGCTCGCCATGGTGAAGGTGGGCGGGGCGAGGGCCGACTCGCCCTGGTACGCGGGGTGTTCGTCGCCGATGGCGCGGGCGAACATCATGATGTGCCCGGCCTCGACGGGGAACGGCTGCCCTGTCATCCTCGAAGACCTCCTCGGTCAGTACGGCAGGAACGCGTCGCGGGTGGCCTCGTCGGGGTCGAAGTCCGGCGGCAGGCCCTCGAACTTCGGCTCCCGCTTCTCCATGAAGCTCGCCACGCCCTCCCGGAAGTCGGGCGAGCCCGCGAAGAACTCCATGGCGGAGTAGGAGCGGGCCAGCGCGTCGGTGAAGGTGCGGTCCAGGTCGCCGTACACCTGGTGGCGTACGACGGCCATGGCGCGCGGGGAGCAGTTGCGGGCGATGTCCCGGGCGTAGGCGCGGGCGGCGTCCAGCAGGTCCTCGGGTTCGACGACCCGGCTGACGAGGCCGAGGGCCTTGGCCTCGTCGGCGTCGAAGACCCGGCCGGACAGCAGCAGGTCGAGCGCGTTCTCCAGGCCGACGACGCGCGGCAGCACGTACGGCAGGTTGTACTCGCCGGCCAGACCGCGCCGGGTGAAGGCGGTGGTGAAACGGGCCCCGCGGGCGGCGAAGCGGACGTCGCAGATCAGCGCCTGGACCAGTCCGATGCCCGCGCAGGCGCCGTTGACGGCGGCGACCATCGGCTTGGGCAGGGTGCGCCTGCTGTACATGGGGACGCGGGCCTGGAGGTTGAGGGACTGACCCGGCTGGGCGTTCTGTTCCAGGCGCTGTACGTCCATCCCGGGACAGAAGGCCTTGCCCGCGCCGGTGACGATCACGACCCGGACGCCCGGGTCCTGCGCGGCCTCGTCGAGGAGCGCGAAGAAGCGGCGCTCCATGGGGATGCTCCAGGCGTTCCTTCGCTCGGGCCGGTTGAGGGTGACGGTGGCGACACCGTCCTCGTCGACCTCGTACAGCACCAGGTCGTCCTGGGCGGGTTCCTCGGTCATGCGGTCACTCCTCCGTCAGGGAGTCGATGGGGGCGAGGTGGTCGAGGGGATCGTGGGGATCGATCGGGTCGCCGACGCCGGGCCGTTCCCCGGAGATGCTCACCACCACCTGACCCCGCGCGCACAGGCGCCCGTCGGTCAGCACGTCGACGTCCGCGAAGTGCAGCCTGCGGCCGCGCCGCACGCAGCGCGCGTGGGCGACGGCCTCCTGGCCGCGGGCGGGGGCGAGGTACTGCACGGACATCGAGACGGTGCTGAGCCGGCTCCCGTGGGTGAAGTCGTGTCCGGCGATGACGGCTCCGGCGCCGGCGGTGTCGATGAGCGCCGAGATGACACCGCCGTGGAAGACGTCCTCGTGGGCGGAGAGGGACTCGGCGTAGGGCAGCACGATCTCCACGGCCTCCGCGTCCCAGCGGGTCACCCGGATGCGGCAGTGCCGGTTGAAGGCGACCCCGCGCTCCCAGCGGGCCCGGAACCACACCCGGCGTTCGCGCTGTTCCTGTTCGGTGAGGGTCCTCGCCGCGACGGTCATCAGCACGCCCTCCGGTCCCGGCCGGTCGGCCGATCCATATAGTTACATGATTTGGATAGTTGAGCAATCAAGCGGGTATCACTCCAACCGCTAGATGTATTATTTATATAACTCATTGGCTGTCTGTGAACAGAGGGGGACCTCGATGCCGTCGACCGCCCTGGCCGGGATCCGCGTCCTGGACCTGTCCCGCGTCCTCGCCGCTCCCCTGGCCACCCAACTGCTGGCCGACCTGGGGGCCGAGGTGATCAAGGTCGAGCGCCCCGGTACGGGTGACGACTCCCGTACGTACGGACCCCCGTTCGCCCCCGGCACGGACACCGCCGCCTTCTACCTCTCCTGCAACCGCAACAAGCGGTCGGTCACCGTCAACCACGCCACCGCCGAGGGGCAGGAGGTGATCCGTGCCCTCGCCGCCCGGTCGGACGTGCTGGTCGAGAACTTCCGCACGGGCACGCTGGCGAAGTACGGCCTCGACGCGGAGAGCCTGCGGGAGCTGAACCCCCGGCTCGTCTACCTCTCGGTGACGGGCTTCGGCCAGACCGGTCCGTACGCCGAACGTCCGGGCTACGACGGCATCTTCCAGGCCATGTCGGGGATGATGAGCGTCTCCGGGCACCCCGAGGAGCCGATGAAGGTCGGCGTCAGCATGGTCGACATCCTCACCGGCCTGTACGCCGCGACGGCCGTGCTGGCGGCCCTGCGGCACCGGGACGCGACCGGCGAGGGCCAGTTCATCGACCTCTCCCTGCTGGACTGCGGACTGGCCTCGCTCTCCCACTTCGCGATGAACTACCTGGTCTCCGGTGAGGTACCGGCCCGGCGCGGCAACGGCGGCTACGGCGGCATCCCCTCCCAGGCCTTCCAGTGCGCGGACAAGCCGCTCTTCCTGGTGGCCGGCAACGACAAGCAGTTCGCCGCCTTCTGCGCGGCGGCCGACCGCACCGACCTGCTCCAGGACCCCCGGTTCGCCACCACGTCCGCGCGCATCGCCCACCGCGAGGAGATCCTGCCGGTGCTGGAGGCGGTCATGCGCACCCGGACCCGGGACGAGTGGCTGGCCGTACTCGACGAACACGACGTCCCCGCGGGGCCGTTCAACGAGATGCCCGAGGTCTTCGCCGATCCGCAGATACGGCACCGGGAGATGCTGGTCGAGGTCGAGGACCCGGTGTCGGGGCGGCTGCCACTGCTCGCCAATCCGATCCGGTTCGCGGCGACACCGGTCGAGGGGTACGCCCCGCCACCGGCGTTGGGCGAGCACACCGCCGAAGTGCTGGCCGAGGTGGCGGGATTGACGGAGGATCAGGTCCGCGGGTTGCGCGGTCGGGGCGTCGTCTGACGCGCCGCCCCTATCCGATCAGGGTCCGGCCGCCCTCCAGCATCAGCGTGGCACCGGTCAGATAGGCCATGTCGTCGCTGACCAGCGCGGCCACCGCCCGCCCGATGTCCGTCTCCGGGTCTCCCATCCGGCCCAGCGGGATGCCGGCCACCACCTGCTCGGCCTTCTCCGGATGGGCGTCGAAGTACTCCTCGGCCGCCGGGCTCAGCGCGGCCGGGCAGACGACGTTCACCCGGATCCCGTACGGTCCCCACTCCCGCGCGGCGACACGGCTCAGCCCCCGGATGGCCTCCTTGGCCATCGCGTAGGACGCGAACCCCGCCTCGCCCAGCACCGCGGCCGACGAACCGAGGTTGACGACGCTGCCGCGCCTCGCCTTCAGATGTGGCAGCGCCGCCTGCATCGCGTGGAAGGAAGCCAACGGACCGCTGCGATAGGCGAGTTCGACGTCGTCGAACGACGTCTGCTCCAGACGGCGCTGTACGGAGCTCTGCGCGTTGTTGACGAGCACGTCGAGGCCGCCGAACTCGCGGACCGTCTCCGCCACCATGCGTTCGACGTCGGCCCGTTCGCCCACGTCCCCCACGACGGTGTGCACCCGCCCGCCGCGCTCGGCGATCACCCGCGCGGTGTCCTTGAGTCTGCCCTCGGTCCGGCCCGTGATCACCACGGCCGCCCCCTCGGCCGCCAGCGCGAGCGCGATGCCGCGGCCCACGCCCTGTCCGCCGCCCGTGACCAGGGCGGTCTTCCCCGCCAGCCGCCGCATCACGACTCCTTCCAGAAGGATCCCCAGGAGGGGAAGGCGTCCGGCAGCGCCGGTTCCCCGGCGCCCTCCCAGCCGGCGAATCCCACCTGCTGCGGGCGCTCGGTCACGTCGGCCGCGTACCAGTGCTGCTCGCGGCGCCGGGAGAAGAACCACTCGCCGTCCACGCGCGCGTAGTCGTCGAGGTAGCGGATGGCCATGACGATCCACCGCTCCCCCACCTCGTGCTCGGCGCGGCAGTAGACGGAGCCGGTGGCCGTGTCACGGCCGGTGAACTCGATCCGGTGGCCGCACACCTGGTGGACGGACCGGCGAAAGCCCCGGACGAGGGGTTCGATGTACGTCCGCAGCGCCTCCCGCCCCTGGCCGTGGCGCCCCATGTCCACATCGGGCCGGAAGCAGCCGGTCCAGGCGTCGAGGTCGCGGGCGTCCACGGCCAGGGCGTACCGCACGGGCAGCTGCTGGATGGCGAGGTGGGACTCGACGCGGTCGAGACGGTCCTCGATCGGCGTCATGGCCGCGGCTCCTTCGGCAGGCCCAGGATCTGCTCGCCGATGATGTTGCGCTGGATCTCGCTGGACCCGCCGTAGATCGTCTCTGCCAGGGACAGCAGGAAGGAACGCTGCCGGGTGTCCAGGCCGTAGTCCGCGCCGACGATCTGCCCGGCCGGGCCCGCCAACTCCTGTGCGAGGTGGCCGAGTTGCTGATGCCGGGTCGAGGCGTACAGCTTGGCCGTGGTGGCCTGGGCACCCGGGGTGCGGCCCGCGGTGAGTTCGGCGAGGGTGCGCAGGTTGGTGGTGCGCATGACGCGCACGGAGATCCAGGCGTCGACGATGCGGCGGCGCAGCATCGGGTCGTCGAGCGCGCCGCGCTCCCGGGCCAGCTCGATCAGCGACTCGGCCTCCCGCTCGAAGGTGAGCTGCTGGGGCAGGAGCGTGGTGCCGCGTTCGATGCCGAGCGTGGCCATCGCCGTGCGCCAGCCCTGGCCGACCTCGCCGACGACCATGCCGGCGCCGGTGCGCGCGTCGGAGAGGAACACCTCCGCGAACTCGTCCTGGCCGGCGAGGTTGCGGATGGGGCGGATCTCCACACCGGGCTGGTCGGTGGGCAGGAGCAGCATGGTCAGCCCCTTGTGCCGGACGGAGTCCGGGTCGGTGCGGGCGAGGACGTAGAGCCAGTCGGCGTGCATACCGAAGGACGTCCACACCTTCTGTCCGCTCACCACCCACGCCTCGCCGTCGCGCTCGGCACGGGTGCGCACCGAGGCCAGGTCGGAGCCGGCGCCGGGTTCGCTGAAGCCCTGGCCCCACAGCTCCTCGACAGCGAGGATCGGCGGCAGGAACCGCTTCTTCTGCTCCTCGCCGCCCACCTTGAGCAGCATGGGGCCGAGCAGGTCGAGGGCGTTGCCGGTGGCCCGGTAGGGGGCGTTCGCGCGGGCGTACTCGTACTCGAAGACGATCTCCTCGAGGAGTCCGAGCCCTCTGCCGCCGTACTCCCGCGGCCAGCCCACGCCCAGCCACCCCCCGGCGGACAGCTCGCGGTCCCAGGCCAGGCGGACCTCCCAGGCCGCGCCGTCGGTGGGGCCGCCGACGCCCCGGTGCTCGGCGAACTCCCCCACCAGATGGTCCGCCAGCCAGTCCCGCAGTTCCTCGCGGAAGTCACGCACCGCGGGTCCGAAGTCCAGCTCCATGTCCGCTTCTCCCTTCTCCTGGAGATCTCAGATGCCGAGCCGGGCGGCGAGCAGTTCCCGGTGGTACGACGGTGTGCCGAGCAGCACCTCGGAGCTCTTGGCGCGCTTGAAGTACAGGTGCGCGGGGTGCTCCCAGGTGAAGCCGATGCCGCCGTGGACCTGGATGCTGTCGCCGGCCACCTTGGTGAACGCCTCCGAGCAGAAGGCCTGCGCCAGGGCGGCGGCGACGGCGGTCTCCGTCTCGTCCCCGGCGTCCAGCGCCCACAGCCCGGCGTACGCGGCCGAGCGGGCGGACTCGATCTCCACCAGCATGTCGGCGCACTTGTGCTTGACCCCCTGGAAGGAGCCGATGGGCCGCCCGTACTGCACCCGGATGCGCGCGTAGTCCACGGCGGCGTCGAGCGCTGCGGCCGCTCCCCCTACCTGTTCGGCGGCGAGCAGGACCGAGGCCGTGGCCAGGGCGCGTTCGAGAACGGGCCACGCCGCGCCCTCGGCACCGATCAGACGGGCCGGGGTGTCGGCGAACTCCAGGCGGGCCTGTTTGCGGGTCTGGTCGAGGGTGGGCAGAGGGGCGCGGGTGAGGCCCGGCGCGTCGGCGGCGACCGCGAAGAGGCTGACGCCCGCGGGAGTGCGGGCGGCGACCAGGAGCAGGTCGGCGAGCAGGCCGTCGGGGACGTAGGTCTTGGCGCCGGTCAGCCGCCAGCCGCCGGGGGTGTGGTGGGTGGTGAGACGGATACCGGGCTCGTCCCAGCGGCCGCTGTCCTCGGTGAGCGCCAGGGTGGCGATCGTCGCGCCGGAGGCGATGCCCGGCAGCAGGTCGGCCCGCGCCTGGTCGTCGGGGCAGCGCAGCAGGGTCTCGGCGGCCAGGGCGACGGTGGCGAAGTACGGCTCGCACAGCAGCGCGCGGCCCGCCTCCTCGAAGACGACGCCGAGTTCGACATAGCCGAAGCCCGAGCCGCCGTACTCCTCCGGTACGGCGAGCCCTTGCAGGCCCAGCTCGCCGGCCATCCGCCGCCAGACGACGGCGTCGTGGCCGCGCGGGTCGGCGGACAGCCGACGCACGGCCGCCTCGTCGGAGTACTTGGACAGGAAGGACCGTACGACCGAGCGCAGTTCGTCCTGTTCCTCGCTGAAGGTGAGATCCATGCCGGACTTCCCGTCCTCGCTACGACGCGGCTGCCGAACGCTTGCCGCTCTCCGCTCGATACAGTTAGATAATTATAGTATCCGCACTGATTACGCCAGGAGCGCGACGTGACCGATCCCTATGCCCCGTTCACGAGCCTGACCTTCGAGCGGCCCGCGTCCGGCGTGCTGCGTGTCGTGCTCGACGCTCCGAACCTCAACGCGGTGGACCCGCGGATGCACGGCGAACTGGCCGACATCTGGCCGGTGATCGACCGGGACGAGCTGACCCGGGCGGTGCTGGTCCAGGGGGCGGGCCGGGCGTTCTCCGCGGGCGGGACCTTCGACTCGATCCAGGCCCTGACCGAGGACCACGCGGTGCGCGCCCGGGTGATGCGCGAGGCGCGGGACATGGTGTACGGGGTCATGAACTGCTCCAAGCCGGTGGTCTCCGCGATCCACGGGCCGGCCGTGGGGGCCGGGCTGGTCATCGGCATGCTGGCGGACATTTCGATCGCGGCCCGCACGGCGAAGATCGTCGACGGACACACCCGCCTCGGGGTCGCGGCCGGGGACCACGCGGCCATCTGCTGGCCCCTGCTGTGCGGCATGGCCAAGGCCAAGTACTACCTGCTGACCTGCGAGGCCCTCACGGGTGAGGAGGCCGAGCGGATCGGACTGGTGTCGAAGTGCGTGGCCGACGAGGAGGTGCACGCCGAGGCGCTGCGCGTGGCGAAGGTCCTGGCCGCCGGTCCCGCGAGCGCGATCAGCTGGACCAAGCGGTCCCTCAACCACTGGTACCGCACCGCCCAGCCCGCCTTCGAGGCCTCGCTGGGCCTTGAGTTCTTCGGGTTCGCGGGCCACGAGGTCGTCGAGGGCCTGGCGGCCCATCGCGACAAGCGCTCCCCGGACTTCGCGGCCGTGGCCGAGAAGCACCCGCTCGACCTGTGACGACGCCACCGAAAGGATCCGACCCATGACCGCGCAGGACACGACGACCGACATCCCGCCCCTGGTGAAGGGGCTGACCTACGAGGAGATGCCGGTCGGGCAGGTCTTCCGGACCGCCCGCCGGACCGTCACCGAGACCGACCTGGTCAACTTCGTCACCTGGGGCGGCTTCACCGAGCCGCTGTTCTGGGACGCCACGCACGCGGCGGAGGGCGGTTACACGGGCCGGCTGGTACCCGGCGGCCTGACGTACTGCCTCGCCGAGGGCCTCGTCCTGCAGACGAACGTCCTGCACGGAACGGGCCTCGCCTTCCTGCACATGGAACTGACCGTGCACGGGCCGGTGTACGTCGGCGACACGCTGTACGCCGTCGTGGAGACCACCGGCTCGCGCCCCTCCAGCAAGCCCGGCCGGGGCGTGGTGACCAGCCGGGTCACCGTGCGCAACCAGCGGGACGAGGACGTGCTGGTCTACTGCCCGGTACGGCTGATCCGGGGCCGGAACTACGAGGCGCCGGCGCCCTGAGCGGGGGTCACCAGGGTCAGGCCGGTCCGCGGGCCGTCGGCGGGCGGGGCGGCGAAGGCTCCGCCGCGCACCCAGTCGGACGGCATCGCGGGCCGGGGCGCGAGCTCGTGGTCGGGGACGGCCATCGCGTACAGGCGGGTGTAGCGGAACTTGGCCTCCAGATTGTCCAGGACCGACCAGTACTCGTAGCCGCACACCTCCACTCCGGCGTCGACGAGCCCCGCCAGCCAGGAGAGCCGGGCGCGCAGCAGCGCCCGGCGCCGGGTGTCGTCGCGGTTGCCCGCGCCGTCGACCAGGTCCAGGTCGCCCATGCCGTTGTCGACGACGGACAGCGGGGGCAGCAGGTCCCCGTACAGGTCCCACAGGCCCGCGACGGCGTCGGCGAGCCCCTCGGGGATGATGGGCCAGCCGTAGGCGGTGGTCTCCACCTCGTCGAAGGGGACGATCGCGAAGCCGAGGCCGACGAGCAGCCGGTTGACCTCGTTGAGGGCGCTGCGGCACTTCGCGCTCGGCAGCACCCGGGGCAGGTTCTCGGGCGCGGTGACGCGGAACGGCGTGTGCCAGGAGACGGCCAGCAGGTCCTGGGCGGTGGTGATGACGTCCAGGTCGCCGGGGCGTACGCAGCCGGTGGCCGGCACGGGCGCGAGGTCGTCCTCGGTCACCATGTGCTCGCCGAGCAGCAGCGGGTCGAGGAAGATGCGGTTGGTCCAGCTCTCCAGGCGCTCCAGGGCGAGCCGGTCGTAGGGGTCGTCGGTGGCCGGGTAGCCGCCCACGAGGGTGACCGTGGTCCCGATGCGGCCTGCGGCACCCGCGGCACGCAGGGCCTGGGTGGCGAGTCCGTTGGCGAGGAGGATGTGGTGGACCGCGGGGAGACCGGCGCGGCCCGCGCCGCGGCCCGGTGAGTACATTCCGGCCACATGGTCGGCGAGGGTGGGCCCGGCCAGGTCGGTGGAGGTGATCCAGCGTTCCACCCGGTCGCCGAAGCGGCGGCCCAGCTCGGCGGCGTACGCGGCGAAGTGCTCGGCGGTGTCGCGGGCGAGCCAGCCTCCGGCGTCGTCCAGCCAGGAAGGCAGCGTGCGGTCGACCAGGGTGAGAGCGGGCCGCTTCCCCTGGGTGAGCAGGGCGTCGAGCGCGCGCTCGCACCGGTCCAGTGCCCGCCGGTCCCAGCTTCCCGGGCCGTCGGGCTGGAGCAGCGGCCAGCCCGCGACCATGCGGTGGGTGTCCGCGGTGACGCCGAGCAGGTGCCGGATGTCGTCGGTCCACTGTCCGAAGTGCCCGCCGCGCTCCTGTGCGGGCGGCTGCGGGGCCGCGACGGTGTCCGCGGTGGCGACCCCCCAGTCGACTCCGCGCAGCGATTCATGCAGGAAACCATCGCTCATGGTTACCGTCCAGGCGGTCAATGGTTTAGCGCATTCAACTGAATGTCCGCCGACCGGACGCTAACACTTCATGCAAAGCACGACAATGTTTCGGCCACATCTCGTCGGTATGTAAAGCGTGTGGACCGCCGGCTACTCCCCGAACGGCCGGAATTCCTCCTCCCCCCACCAGGGGTACACGGCCGGCATGTCCTTGCTCACCAGGCCGGGGAAGGCGGGCGGCCGCTTGGCGAGGAACGACTCGACGCCCTCGACGGGGTCCGGGCCGCCGCCGATCTGGCTCATGATCCGTGAGTCGAGCCGGTGCGCGGTCATCGGGTGGGGCTCACCGAGCATGCGCCACATCATCTGACGGGACAGGGCGACGGAGACCGCCGAGGTGTTCTCGGCGATCTCCCGGGCCAGGGCGTACGCCGCCGGGAGCAGCTCCTCCGGCGGGTGGACGGAGCGGACCAGCCCCGCCGCCAGTGCCTCCTCGGGGCCGAAGACGCGGCCGGTGGCCACCCACTCCATGGCCCGCTGCATGCCGACCGCCCGGGGCAGGAACCAGCTCGCGGCGGACTCGGGCACGATGCCGCGACGGGCGAAGACGAAGCCGAACTTCGCGGTCGTCGACGCCAGCCGGATGTCCATGGGCAGGGTCATGCTGGCCCCGACACCCGCCGCCGGGCCGTTGATCGCCGCGATGACCGGTTTGGTGCTGGCGAAGATCCGCAGCGCGACCCGGCCGCCGGTGTCCCGGTGCCAGGCGCCCGCCTTGCGGTGGTCGAACGACGAACCGCCGGAACTGACGTCGGCGCCCGCGCAGAAACCGCGTCCGGCGCCGGTCACCACGATCACCCGCACTTCGTCGTCCGCGTCCGCCGCGTCCAGGACGTCGAGCAGGTCCTGCATCATGCGCGGGTTGAAGGCGTTGAGCCTCTCCGGCCGGTCGAGGGTGACCGTGAGGATCCGGTCGGCCAGCTCGGCCCGTACGGTCTCGTACTCCCGCTGCGGCATGCGCGTCCTCCGTCACTCCGCGACCCGGTTTCCAGAAAGCTTAATTAGTTATAGCATTCAACTCTAATGACGGATCCCTGGACGAGGGCGGCGAAGATGACGGATCTGGTGGTGACGGCCGTCGGGCCCATCCGGCTGGTCGAGCTGAACCGGCCCGAGCAGCTGAACGCGATGAGCGACGAGCTGCACTCCGGCCTCGCGTCGGTGTGGGCCGACCTCGCCGCCGATCCGGAGGCACGGGTGATCGTCCTGACGGGGCGCGGACGGGCGTTCAGCGCCGGCGGCAACCTCGACACCATGACCCGCGTCCAGCGCGACGGCGCCTTCCGGCAGCGGCAGGTCGACGAGGCGCGCGGGATCATCACCGGCCTGGTCCGCTGCCCCCTGCCCGTCGTCGCGGCGGTCAACGGCCCCGCCGTGGGCCTCGGTTGCAGTCTCGCCCTGCTCAGCGACCTCGTGCTGATCGCCGACGACACGTACGTCGCCGACCCGCACGTCCAGGTCGGACTGGTCGCGGGCGACGGCGGCGCGTACGTGCTGCCGCTGCTCGTGGGCCTGACCCGGGCGAAGGAGCTGCTCTTCCTGGGCGAACGGGTGAGCGCCGAGGACGCGGTCCGGCTCGGCATCGCCAACCGCGCCGTGCCCAGGGACAAGCTCATGGACGAGGCCATGGACCTGGCCGGACGGCTGGCGGCCCTGCCCGCGCAGGCCCTGCGCGAGACCAAGCGCGCCGTCAACCGGCATCTGGAGCAGGCCCTCGACACGGTGATGGAGCCGGCCCTGCTCGCCGAGCGGGAGACCATGCACGCACCGGACCACATCGCCGCCGTCGAGCGCATCATCGCCGCACGCGGCCGCCGCTGAACCGCAGAGGAGCACGGGATGGACTTCGCGTTCAGCGAGGAGCAGGAGGAACTCGGCCGCACGGTACGGGCGTTCCTCACGGCCACCTCGCCGGAGACCGAGGTACGGCGTCTGATGGAGACCGCCGAGGGCTTCGACCGGGCGCTGTGGCGCCGGATGGGCACGGAGCTGGGCCTGCAGGGGCTCGCCGTGCCCGAGGAGTACGGCGGGGCCGGGTGCGGGCCGGTCGAGGTGGGCGTGGTCATGGAGGAGACGGGCCGCGCCCTGCTGTGCGCGCCCATCCTGTCCTCCGCCGTCCTGGCGACGACCACGCTGCTGCGCTGCGCCGACGAGGAGGCGCGCAAGCGTCTGCTGCCGGGGCTGGCGGCAGGAGAGCTCGTCGCGACGCTGGCCCTGACCGAGGACTCGGCACGCTGGGACGCGGCGGGGGTCGGGCTCACCGCCCGTGAGTCCGGCGGCAGTTGGCTGCTGACCGGGCACAAGACGTTCGTGCTCGACGGTGCGGCCGCCGATGTCGTGCTCACCGTGGCGCGCGCCGCCGACGGGATCGGCGTCTTCGTGGTGGACGGTGACGCGCCCGGTCTGACGCGTGCGCCGCTGCCCACCCTGGACCCGACCCGCCGGCAGGCCCGCCTGGAGTACCTCGAGGTTCCGGCGACCCGGCTGCGGACGCACGGCGACGGCTGGGACCTGGTCGCCCAGGTCCTGGACCGGGCCGTCGTCGCACTGGCCGCCGAGCAGGTCGGGGTGGCCTCCCGCGCGCTCGACATGGCGGTGGAGTACGCCAAGGTCCGCCATCAGTTCGGGCGGGCGATCGGCTCCTTCCAGGCCGTCAAGCATCTGCTGGCCGACGTCCTGCTGGAGGTCGAGTCGGCGCGCGCCGCCGCGCACTACGCCCTGCTCGCCGCCGAGAACGACGCCCCGGACCTGCCCGCCGTGGCGAGCCTGGCCAAGGCGTTCTGCTCCGACGCGTGTGTGCGGGCGACGGCGGACAACATCCAGGTCCACGGCGGTATCGGCTTCACCTGGGAACACCCGGCCCACCTCTATCTGAAGCGGGCCAAGACGTCACAGCTGCTGTTCGGCGATCCCGCGTACCATCGCGAACTGCTCGCACAGCGCATCGGCATGGAAGCGGGCGAAGGAGCGGCATGAAGGTCGACGGCAAGCTCAACGTGTGGAGCACGGCGGAGGTCGTGGAGGAGGCCCGCCATCACGAGAAGGCGGGATACGACGGGCTGTGGGCCTCGGAGTCCAAACACGACCCGTTCCTGCCCCTGCTGCTGGCCGCCGAGCACACCGACCGGCTGGAGGTCGGCACCGCCATCGCGGTGGCCTTCGCCCGCTCCCCCATGCAACTGGCGTACACCGCACACGACTTGCAGACGTACTCCGGTGGGCGCTTCTCGCTCGGCCTGGGCAGCCAGATCAAGCCGCACATCGAGCGGCGCTTCGCGATGCCGTGGAGCCGGCCCGCCGCCCGCATGCGGGAGTACGTCAGCGCGCTGCGCGCCATCTGGGCCGCCTGGAACGAGGGCGAACGGCTGGACTTCCGCGGCGACTTCTACTCGCACACGCTGATGTCCCCGTTCTTCTCCCCGCCGCCCGCCACCGGCGGCGCGCCCAAGGTGTTCGTGGCCGCCGTCGGGGAGGCGATGACGCGGGTCGCGGGCGAGGTGGCCGACGGTCTGCTCGCCCACGGCTTCACCACCGAGCGGTATCTGCGCGAGGTCACCCTGCCGACCGTCGAGGCGGGACTTGCGTCCTCGGGCCGCACCCGCGCCGACTTCTCCGTCTCCCATCTGCTGCTGACCGCGACCGGCGGGACGGAGGAGGAGATGGCCCGCGCGATCGACGGCACCCGCGCCCAGGTCGCCTTCTACGGCAGCACGCCCGCCTACCGCGGGGTCCTGGAGCTGCACGGCTGGGGCGAACTCGGTGACGAACTGCACGCGTTGTCGACGTCCCGGCGCGAGGACAAGTGGGAGGCGATGACCCGGCTCGTCGACGACGAGGTCCTGGGCACCTTCGCGGTGGTGGCGGAGCCGGATCGGGTGGCGGGCGAGATCCGGCGCCGGTACGGGGCGCTGGTCGACCGCGTGTCCTTCTACACCGCCTACGAGACCCGTGCCGAGGTGTGGGAGCCGATCGTGGCGGAACTGCGCGAGAGCTGACCGTCAGCCGAGCAGGTCCAGGACGGTGGTCATGGACCTGCTCTGCAGCAGATAGTCCTCCGCCTCCTGCAGATGCAGGTGCCACAGCTCCTCGGCGGCCTCGGCGCGGCGCGCGGCCACCAGGTCCACGAGCGCGCCGTGCGCCCGGAAGCCCCGGCGGTTGGCCCGGATGTTCTCCGGGCTGCCGGCGTCGAGGTCGACGTGGGACCAGTTCGCCTGGTCGATGATGTGGCGGACCATGCCGTTGAGGACGCCGAGCGTCTCGTTGCCCGCGAGTTCCACGACCAGGGCGTGGAACTCCATGTGGGCGCGGATGAAGGCCGAGGGGTCGTCCATGAGCCGCTCGGCCTCGGCGACGGCGGCCCGCAGTCTGCGCAGGTCCTCGTCGGTGCGCCGCTCGGCCAGCAGACCCGCGCACGGCGCCTCGATCACCGTACGGGCGTCGTACACGTCCTTCAGCGTCGTGCCCCGGTACTCCAGCACCAGACCGGCGTAGCGGGCGGCCACCGTGCCCTCCGGGACCTGGACCCGCGCCCCGCCCCGGGCGCCCCGGCGCACGTCGATCAGCGACTCCGACTCCAGCACCCGGAACGCCTCGCGCAGGGTGGGCCGGGAGACGGCGAACTCCTCCATCAGTGCCGTCTCGGACGGCAGCGCGTCCCCCTCCACGAGCTCACCGCGCACGATCATGCGGCGCAGCCGTGCCGCGACCAGTTCCGCCATCTTGGGGACCCGGACCTGGGCGCCGCCGATCCCGCCGCGTCTCCCGGTCTCACTCATCGCGGGGACCACCTCCGTCCGGCCGGCAGGCGCGCGGCGCGCCTCAACCTGGTGGACCCCATTCTAGAACTAGATAACTATTTAAGCTAGGTAATCGAGTTAGTCCGAATGAGGTGATCGGCCAGCGTCACCAACAGATCGCGGCCGACCGACCGTTCGCGCATGTCACCCATCATCAGCGGGACTTCGGGATCGAGGTCGAGCGCCTCGCGTACCTCCCGCTCACCGCGGTCCCGACGCCCGTGGAAACAGTTAACGCCGACCACGAAGGGGATGCGGCGGCTCTCGAAGAAGTCGATGGAGGCGAAGCTGGTCTCCAGTCTGCGGGTGTCGGCCAGGACGACCGCGCCCAGGGCGCCGTGCACCAGGTCGTTCCACATGAACCAGAAGCGCTCCTGGCCGGGCGTGCCGAAGAGGTAGACCACCAGCCGGGGACTGACCATGATGCGGCCGAAGTCCATGGCGACGGTGGTCGTCGACTTGCGCTCGACGCCCTCGACGTCGTCGACGCCGACACTGGCCACGGTGAGGTACTCCTCGGTGCGCAGCGGCGCCACCTCACTCACCGCGCCGACCAGGGTCGTCTTGCCGACGCCGAAACCGCCGGCCACGAGGATCTTGACGGCGGCTGGAGCCGCGCCCAGGGTGTGCGGCGCGAGGTCAAAGTCTGCGGAGGCCATCCCTCACCGCCCGAAGTAGGTTCATGTCCATGGTGCTTCCTGCCGCGACTGCGAGCGGCGGACGGGCGGCCACCCTGCCGAGGGCCACCAGGTCGTCGATCAGAATCTTCGCCACCGAGATCGGCAGATCCAGCGCGGAGGCGATCTCGGCCACCGCCGCCGGCGTACGGCACTGCCGCAGGATGGCGCGGTGCTCGGGTTGCAGACCGCGCGAGGACCGGCCGGGAACCTCCGGCTCGACGGTGGTCACGAGGGTGATCAGGGTCAGGTCGTCACGGGCGGGGGCGGTGCGGCCCTGGGTGATCGTGTAGGGCCGGACGGACTGGGTGTCCGCGTCGTCCGCCTCCATGCCGTCCGTCCAGTGGCTCACTCACGTACACCGCCCTCGACGCCGGGCATGACGACGCGTGCCTCCGCGCCGAGGCGCCGGCCCACCTGCTGCATGAGGGTGTGCATGGCCACGGCCATCAGCTCGGCGTCCACCTCCTGCGAGGCGACGACGGCCAGGTGCGTACCCCGGCCCGCGGCGGAGACGAACAGCCACAGGTCGGCCAGCTCGACGATCACCTGGTGCACCGGGCCGCCGTCGAAGAGTGTCCCGACCCCGCGGGCCAGGCTCTGCTGGCCGGTCGCCACGGCGGCGAGTCGCTCCGCGTCGCCACGGGCGATGGTGCTGGACTGGCTCACCACCAGACCGTCGTCGGACAGCACGATGGCGTGCCGGGTGCCCGGGACCTGTTCGACGAGGCCGTCCAGCAGCCAGTCGAGATCCTGATGAGTGGCGGTCGTGCGCAGTGTCATGGTCAGTCTTCCGTCGGGAAACTTCTGCGGGTCGGCAAGGTGTCTGCGGCGTCGTGGGCTGTGGGACTCGTACTCCTGGCCATACGGGACTGGCGCTGGAAGGCGCCGACGGTGGCGCCGGAACGGGCCGGCGTGGGCCGGGGGCCGGCCCCCCGCTCGTCGGGTCGCTCCCGCGCGGCCGCGCCCGGGTCGCGCAACTCGTCGACGAGGCTGGCCTGGCGCACGCGTTTGGGCAGCGGTTGCACCGTTGCGTGGGCCGCGGTCCATGGCGCCGCGCCGACCGTGTCCGGTGCCGTGTGGGTCGGCGGTGGGCCGAACGGCTGGGACGGGAGACGGCGGCGCGGTGGGCGGACCACCTCCGATCCCTCGCTCGGGCCCGGTGCGGCGGATGGCGGTGGGCCGGTCCGCGGTCTGTCCCGCGGGACGGCCTGGCCGGTCGGTACGCCGTTCGTGGCCGGCCGGTGCGCGTTCAGGTCCGGACCGTGCGCCTCCCCCGGTCCTGCCTCCGCGGCCGACGTGACCAGGTCGGGGACCGGCGGCCAGGACGCGACGACCTCCTCCGCGGGCCCCGAGGCGTCGACGACGACCAGTTCGTCGGGGATGAGGACGACCACCCGGGTCCCGCCGAACGCCGAGGGCCGCAGCTCCACCTGGATACCGAGGCCCTGCGCCAGCCGGGCGACGACGTACAGCCCGAGCCTGACGTCGTCGGCCCGCGACATCACGTCCATGCGGGGCGGGTCGGCCATCATCAGGTTGACCGCCTCGTACTGCGCGTCGTCCATGCCCACCCCGCGGTCCTCGATCTCCACCGCGAGACCGCGCCCGACCTGGGCGGCGTACACCTCCACCGGGGTCGGCGGCCGGGAGAAGCCCACCGCGTTCTCCATGAGCTCGGCCAGGACGTGGATGACGAGACCGACGGCACGCTCGGACAGCCAGACCCGGCCCTGCACCTCGATCTGGATCCGCCGGTAGTCCTGCACCTCGCTCTGGGCGGAGCGCAGCACGTCCAGCACCAGCACCGGCTTGCGCCAGCGCCGTTGGGGCTGGCCGCCGCCGAGGATGACCAGGTTCTCCTCGTAGCGGCGCAGCCTCGCGGTGAGGTGGTCGAGGTCGAAGAGGTCCTCCAGCACCTCGGGGTCCTCGTGCTTGCGTTCCAGTTCGCTGAGCTTCTTCATCTGCAGGCCGATGAGCAGCTGGGTACGGCGGGCGATGCGCTGCAGCAGCTTCTCGAATCCGTGGAGCTGGCCCACCTGGGCCACCGTGGTGTCGAGGGCGGTGTGACGGGCGAGGTTGAGGGCCTGGCCCAGCTGCCCGAGCTCGTCGCCGCTGTGCCGGATCGCCGGGAGTTCGGCGTCCGGGTCGACGACCTCGCCCCGGCGCATGCGGTCCACCACGTCCGGCAGCCGGCTCTGCAGGTCCAGGGCCGCTGTGCGCAGGGCGGAGATCCGGCGGCGCAGCACCCGGGTGAAGAGGACGGTGATCAGGGCGACCACGAACACGGCGACGGCGTTGCTGACGCTGGTGACGATCAGCCGGGTCTCCATCGCCCGCAACTGCTTGTCCGTGGCGGCCGTGAGGGTCTTGGCGTAGGCGGCGTTGCGCTGCTCAAGCCCCGCGGTGACCTGCTGGACGCTGTCGCGCCAGGTCCGGCCGAGCCCCTTGGAGAACGGGTCCGGGTCCTTTCCGGAGGCGGAGTCCGCGAGCACGGCCTGTTCGACGGCGGTCTTCTTCTTCCACGCGCTGCCCGCCATGAGCTCGCGGAACTGCCGCGCCTCGTCGTCCGAGAGCAGCGGCACGACCTTGTCGTCGAAGATGAACTGCTGGGCGCCGATCCAGGCGGCGAGCTGTCCCCGGTCGGTCCCGGAGAGCCTGCCGGTGACCGAGGCGCGGGTGAGCAGCGCGTCCTGTCGCGAGATCATCTCCATGCCCCAGTCCTCGTCGATGACCGGGCGGACGAGGTGGTCGATGCCGGGCAGGCCGACGGTGCTGAGCGTGTTGAACACCTTCAGGTGCAGGGAGATCAGACCCGTGTAGCGGTCGAACGTCTGCTGCGGCGAGGAGGTCCGCCCGTCCACGCCCGCGCGGTAGTCGGCCAGGTTCCGCAGGGCTCTGCTCAGGTCGACGACGTCGCCGCGGATGTCGGCCGGCGCGTTCCACCCCCTGCCGGGCAGCGCCTCGACGGCCTTGACGGCCGCGTCGGTGCGGGCCCGCTGTGTGCGCAGCTGCTGCTGGAACGCGGCGGGGTCGGCCAGGGCCGCCTCGCTGAGCCGGCGTTCCTCCTGCAGGGAGAAGAAGGCGCCCAGGACCGGCCGGGCCGCCTGGGTGGACACGTCGTTGCGGTCCTGCTGGCGCCGCCAGTCGGTGTAGAGCTGCGCGGAGTCGACCGCCCACAGCGCCACCAGGGTCACGATGGGCACCAGGGCCAGGACGAGCAGGACCGTACGCAGCGCCGGCTGCCGTTCGGCTCCGGGTTCCCGCCTGCCGCCCTGTCTCTTCGACGCTCGCGCATGCACTGCCACTTCAGGTCCTCAGCGATGCTCACAGAGGCGGGTCACCCCAGCGGTGCCCGCGCGATGCGGGTGATGGTATCCCCGAAAACCGTTAACTAAATATACTGAGAGCAATCAGTGTTTAAATTATGATGAGGCGGCAGTCATTCCGTGATCGACGGGGACGGTCGGTCGTCCGGTACGAAGTACGGCAATGTGATCTCGTCGGTGAGGGCGCGGAAGTCCACTCGGACGCGCAGCCCGATGACGACGTCCCCGGGGTCGCCCGCGTCCACGTGCGCCAGCAGGGCGGCCCCGTCGTCGAGGTCGATCACGGCCAGTGCGAAGGGGGTGTCGAAGCCGGGGCCGGGGGCCCGGTGGACGACGGTCACCGAGTAGACGGTTCCCCGGCCCGCGCTGGGCGCGTACCGCCAGTCGCGCGCCATGCAGCCGGGGCAGGCGGGTTCGGGGACGAAGAAGCGCAGACCGCAGGTCGGGCAGTGCGGGACGACCAGCTCGCCGCGCCGAGCCGCCTCCCAGAACGGCCGGGACAGCTGCGTCGGGACGGGTACGGGCCGGCTCATCGCGTCCTCCCCAGCACGCTCATCTCGTAATGCTGCGCTCCTGAACCGGCGTTGCCGACGACCGCCAGCTCCGCGCCCTCCACCTGGTGCACGGCCGTGCCGCGCAACTGCCGTACGGCTTCGACGACTTTGAGGGTCATCTGCTGGGTGCCGTTCCAGGCGTACGCCAGGCAGCCGCCGTCCGGGTTGACCGGGTGCTTGCCGCCGACGGCGATGGCGCCGCTCGCGGCCAGCGGGCCGCCCTCGCCCTCGCCGCACAGGCCGAGGATCTCCAACTGGCGGATGACCTCGAAGGAGTTGGGGTCGTAGAGGGAGAACACGTCCACGTCGTGCGGGCCGATGCCGGCCATCGCGTAGGCGCGCTCGGCGGCCTCCCGCCCGAGCCCGCCGACCTCCCGGTACAGCGCCGGGTTGGCGTACGCGGCCTGGTGGTACTGCATGCCGCCGCCGAGGACGGCGACGGGCGGGTGCGGCAGGTCCCGGGCCCGCTCGGCGGTGGTCACGACGAGCGCCGCGCCGCCCTCGCCGACGATGCAGCAGTCCAGCAGATGGAAGGGGGTGGCCACCATGCGGGAGGCGAGCACGTCGTCGGCGGTGTACGGGCCGCGCCCGTACATCATCGCCTCCGGGTTGGTGGTGCCGTTGTTGCGGATGGTGGCGGCGACCTCCGCGAGCTGGCGGGAGGTCGTGCCGTACTCGTGCATGTGCCGGGCGGCCACCAGGGCGAACTGTGCGACGACATAGCTGCCCCACACGTCCGCGAACTCCAGCGCCACCCCGGCCCCGACGGGGCCCGTCCCCCGCGAGACCAGCTTGCAGCCGCCGACCACGACGGTGTCGGCGAACCCCGCCCGCACGGCCGCCGCCGCCTTCAGCAGGCCGCGCGAGCCCGCGTTGTCGAGCATGGAGTCGCTGGCCCAGCGCAGGTCCCGGCCCAGCATGCGCGCCCAGGAGCTGCCCTCGCCGGGTACGCCGCCGGGGCCGGGCCAGTCGACCTGGGCGCCGTCGACGTCCGACGGCGCCAGCCCGGCGTCCGCGAGCGCGCCGCTCACCGCTTCGAGCGCGAGGTCCATGGCGTCCCGGTCCGGGAGGGACAGTGCCTGTTCGGTGGCGTACACGCCGACGACGACCGGCAGGCGGCGGTCCGCGGGGTTCATCGTCCCGCGCCGAGCGTGTCGCCGCCCGGGTAACCACCGCCGCCGAAGCGCTCGTCGAGCGCCTCGTAGTCCTTCGCGAAGTCCTTCGTGCGGGGCAGCACGTCGACGAACTCCACCGTCTTGGGCTTCTTGTACGAGGCGATCCGCGCCCGGCAGTGCTCGACCACGTCCTCGGCGGTGACCGGTCCGGCGTCGGCGTGCAGCACCACGACGGCCTTGACGTCCTGCGCCCAGCGCTCGTTGGGCACGCCGATCACGGCGGCCTCCTTCACCGCCGGATGGGACTCGATGCAGTTCTCCACCTCGGCGGGGAAGATGTTCTCCGCGGCGGACTTGAGCATGCGGGTGGTCGTGCCGAGGAAGCTGATCGTGCCGTCGGCCTCGCGGCGGCCGAGGTCGGTGGTGTGCCACCAGCCGAAGCGGAAGCGCTCCTCGTTGATCTCGGGCCGGTTCCAGTAGCCGAGGTGCACGAGGTCCCCGCGGACGCAGATCTCACCGGCCACCCCGGTCGCGCACTCCGCGCCGGCGCTGTCGAGGACGCGCACGGCGGTGCCGGGGCCGGGGCGTCCGGCGTTGCCGGTGCCCGTGCCGCCGTAGGCGCCCGTCACGGCGAAGCCGGTCACCTCGGTCTGTCCGTAACCGCGGCCCTCGCCACCGCCGTTGCGGGTGAAGCGGCTGGTGTCGGTGGGCACGGTGCCCTGCCACAGGGGTGCGGCGACGCTCGCCCGCAGATGCGAGAGGTCGTGCCCGGCCTCGCGGTTCAGCGCGACGAGCTGCGCGATGGTCGGCGGCATCAGGTAGGCGTGGGTGCACTTCTCGGCGGCCAGCAGCGGCAGCAGCTCCTCGGCGACGACCCGGCGCACGATGACGTTCTTGCCGCCGTGGACGAAGGCCGGGACGCCCCAGAACTGGTAGTTGCCGATGTGGAACATGGGCCCGGCGCCGAGGAAGGCGGTCTCCGTGCCGATGTCCCCCATCCAGGCGGCGCCCGCGCCCATGGCGAGGAGGTTGCGGTGCGAGAGCATCGAGCCGGACTGGCGTCCGGAGATCGCCGCCGTGTAGATGACGAGCAGCGCCGTGTCGGGGTCGACGTCGACATCCGGGTCCTCGGGCGAACCTGCGGCCAGGAAGGACTCGTACGAGTCGGGCCCCTCGGTGTCGTGCCGCAGCCACAACGCCCGGTGGTCGCTGCCGAGTTCGGCGCGCGCCTTGCCGACGGTGTCGCCGATCTCCTCGTCCTGCCAGACGACGACCCGGGGGTCGAAGTCCTCGACGGCGAAGGCCATTTCGGGGGCCGCCCAGCGCCAGTAGCCGGGGCAGACCATGGCACCGGTCTTCGCGGCGGCACCGAGCAGCTCCCAGATGCGGAAGGAGTTCTGGCCCAGCCACAGGATGCGGTCGCCGGGGCCGACGCCCGCCTCGGTGAGGGCGTTGGCGAGGCGGTTGGTGCGCTCGTCGAGCTGCGGCCAGGTCAGCCGGATGTCGCCGTCGACGAGGGCTACGCCGTCGGGGTAGGACCTGCGGTGCTCGCGGATGAGGTCGCCGAACGTCAGGCGGCGGGCGGGATTCACGGTGTTTCGCTCCTGTGGGATCTCGTCAGACGCGGCCGACGCCGACGCCCTTGACGTGGATGAACTCCTCCAGTCCGGCCCTGCCGCCCTCCCGTCCGAACCCGCTGAGGCCGACGCCCCCGAAGGGCGTGGCCGGCGAGGTGATCGGGTTCGGGCCGGGGTTGACGTACACCGTGCCGGCCTTCAGGCGCGGCACCAGGCGGTTCACGCGGGCGATGTCGCGGGACTGGACGTAGGCGGACAGGCCGTACTCGGTGTCGTTGGCGAGGGCGACCGCCTCGTCCTCGGTGTCGAACGGGGTGAGGGCGAGGACCGGGCCGAAGATCTCCCGCTGGGCGAGGTCGCTCCTGTTGTCGACGTCGGCGAAGACGGTCGGGGAGACGAACCAGCCGTCGGCGTCGATGCGTTCACCGCCGTACACCAGCCGTCCCGCGCCGTCCTCCACCGCCTTGTCGACCACGCCCTGGACGCGGTCGCGGGCGGCCGCGTTGATCAGGGGCCCGATGTAGGTCGTCGGGTCGAGCGGGTCGCCCACGGGGAGGTGGGCGACGACCCCGGTGACCCGGGCGACCACCTCGTCGTAGATCGGCCGCTCGACCAGGAGGCGGGTGGGCAGTGCGCAGCCCTGGCCGGTGTTGCTCATGGCGAAGGCCGCGCAGTACGGCACGACGGTGTCGAGGTCGGTGTCGGCGAAGAGCAGGTTGGCGGACTTGCCGCCGAGTTCGAACAGGACGGGCTTGAGACTGAGCGCCGCGTCGGCCATGATGCGGCGCGCGGTCGCCGGGCCGCCGGTGAAGGAGATCTTGTCCACGCCGGGGTGCGTGACCAGGGCCGATCCGGCGTCACCGAGGCCGGTGACGACGTTGATCACACCGTCGGGGATGCCCGCCTCGCGGGCCAGGTCGGCGAAGAGCAGCGCGGAGAACGGGGTGGACTCGGCGGGTTTGATCACCACGGTGTTGCCGGCGGCGAGCGAGGGCGGGATCTTCATCGCCAGGGACAGCGCGGGAGAGTTCCAGGTGATGATGTGGCCGATCACGCCGTACGGCTCGGCCAGGGTGTACTCGACGTTCTCGTGGGGGCTGTAGGCCGCGCCGACCATGCCCTCGATCTTGTCGGCCCAGCCCGCGTAGTACTCGGTCCACTCGGCGATGTGCGTTCCGACGTTCTCGGCCCAGCCTCCGACGCACACACCGTTCTCCAGCGGGCTGATCGCCGCGAAGTCGGGGATGTGGTCGCGGATCAGCTGGGCGAAGCGGGTGAGCAGACGGCGCCGCTCGGCCGGTCGCATGGCGCCCCAGACCTCGAACGCGGTCCGGGCCGCGGCGACGGCCTGGTCCACCTCGCCGGGGCCCGCGAGCGGGATCTCGGCCTGGACGAGACCGGTCGCCGGGTTGACGTGCTCGAAGAGTCCGCCGCTGGTGTCGGACAGCTCCTTCCCGCCGATGACGAGACGGGGGCGCGGCAGAACCTGCTCGGCCCGCTGTCGGTGCAGTGCTACGTCGACGGTGACCACACTTGCCTCCTGTCCGTACACTTCGCTTAAATAGCTAACCTATTTATCGGGTATCAGTCAATGACGGTGCCGGTGTCACAGACCCAGCGAGCGGCCGACGATCTCCTGCATGATCTCCGAGGTGCCGCCGAACACCCGCTGCACCCGGCTGTCGCGCCAGATGCGGGCGATCTCGTACTCGTTGACGTAGCCGTAGCCGCCGAAGAGCTGCATACAGCGGTCGATGACCGCCCAGCCGGTCTCCGTGGTCCAGTACTTGGCCGCGGCGGCCTCCTCGGCCGTCAACTCGCCCTGGACCAGGGCCATGATGCAGCCGTCGACATAGACCCGGGCGGCGGCGAGCTTCGCCTTGATGTCCGCGAGGGCGAACCGGTTGGCCTGGAACTCGCCGATCGGCCGGCCGAAGGCGGTGCGCGTCCTGGCGTACTCCAGCGTCACGTCGAAGGCCCGCTGCGCGGAGGCGAGCGCGGCGACGGCGATGGCGAGCCGCTCGGTGGGGAGGTTGCCCATCATGTGGTAGAAACCGCGACCCTCCTGGCCGATCAGGTTCTCGGCGGGGACGCGCACTTCGTGGAAGAAGAGTTCGGCGGTGTCCTGGGCCTTCATCCCGACCTTGTCGAGCTTGCGGCCGCGCTCGAAGCCCTCGGCGCCGCGCTCGACGACGATCAGACTGATGCCCTTGTGCCCGGCCGCGGGGTCGGTCTTGCAGGCGACGATGACGAGGTCGGCGAGGATGCCGTTGGTGATGAAGGTCTTGGAGCCGTCGATCACCCACTCGTCGCCGTCCCGGCGGGCGGTGGTGCGGATGCCCTTGAGGTCCGATCCGGCGGCCGGCTCGGACAGGGCGAGCGCGCAGATGGTCTCGCCGGCGATCACCCCGGGCAGCCAGCGGGCCTTCTGCTCCTCGGTGGTGAGGTTCATGAGGTAGGGCGGTACGACGTCGTTCTGCAGGCCGAGCCCGATGCCGACGGCGCCGGTGGCGGCCATCTCCTCCGCCATGATGGCGTTGTAGCGGAAGTCGCGGACGCCCTGCCCGCCGTACTCCTCCGGGAACTCCCAGCCGATCAGTCCGGCCTTGCCCGCCGCCGCCCACGCGGCCCGGCCGACCTGCCCCTCGCGCTCCCACTCCGCGCTGTACGGGACGCATTCCCGCAGGTAGTAGGAGCGGGCGGTCTCGCGGAACAGGTCGTGCTCCTCGGCGAAGATCGTACGGCGCATCTCGACTCCACTCCTGCGTCTCACATACTCTACATCTCGCTTATTTAGCTGAAGTAGTTATACGATAGCGCTGTTTTTGGAGCCGGGACAGGGAGGGCGCGTGAGCGTACGGGACAAGGTGGCGCTCGTCACCGGAGCGGGACGCGGCATCGGCGAGGCGATCGCCGACCGGCTCGCCGACCTGGGAGCCGCGGTCGCCGTCTGCGACCTGGACCCCGAGGCCGCTGGCAAGGTGGCGGCGCGACTCGCGGAGCGGTACGGGGTGCGCGCGGCCGGCGTCGGCGCGGACATCTCCGACCGCTCGGCCGTGCACACGGCCGTGGAGCGGGTGGCGGCCGAACTCGGCCCGGTGGACGTTCTGGTGAACAACGCGGCCGTGGACGTCATCGGGCGGTTCGTGGACAGCGACGAGGAGACCTGGGACCGGATCATCGCGGTCAACCTGCGCGGGACGATCACCATGACCCGGGCGGTGCTCGATTCGATGATCGAGCGCGGCGGCGGCCGGATCGTGCACATCGCCTCGGACGCCGGCCGGGTCGGCTCCTCCGGGGAGGTCGTGTACTCCGCGACGAAGGGCGGTGTCATCGCCTTCGGCAAGGCCCTGGCCCGCGAGGTCGCCCGGCACGGCATCACCGTCAACAGCGTCTGCCCCGGGCCGACCGACACCGCGCTGCTCGGGCAGGTCGCCGACTACAGCCAGAAGATGTACGACGCGACCGTGCGGGCCATCCCGCTGCGCCGCGTCGCCCAGCCCGCCGAGATCGCCGGCGTGGTGGCCTTCCTCGCGTCCGACGACGCCGCCTACATGACCGGGCAGACGCTCTCGGTCAGCGGCGGCCTGACGATGGTCTGAGGTGACCGCCGTGCTGCGTGTCGAACTACGGGACCGCATCGCCGTGTTGACGCTGAACCGGCCGGAACGGCTCAACGCCGTCGGCTCGGAGACGGTGGACCGGCTCACCCGCGCACTCGAGGCAATACGCGACAACGACGACGTGCGCGCCCTCGTCGTGACCGGAGCCGGCCGCGCCTTCTCGGCCGGTGCCGACCTCGGCGAGATCGAGTCCTTCACCTCCCCCGGGCAGTTCCGGGCCTTCGTGGGGCGGCTGACGGAGGCGTTCGCGCTGTTGGAGGACTTCCCCAAGCCGTCGGTCGCGGCCGTCCACGGGTTCGCCTTCGGCGGCGGACTGGAGCTGGCGCTCGCCTGCGACCTGCGGGTGGCCGAGCGCGGGACCCGTCTGGGGCTGCCCGAGATGAAGCTGGGCGTGCTGCCGGGCGCGGGCGGCACGCAACGGCTCCCGCGTCTGCTGCCGACGGCGGTCGCCAAGCAGATGATCCTCACCGGGGAACCGATCGACGCGGAGCGCGCCTGGCAGCTGGGCCTGGTCAACGAGCTGGCCGAACCCGGCGGAGCGCTCGCCGCCGCCGAGAAGCTGGCCGGTGGTCTGACGGCCGGGGCACCGCTCGCGCTCGCCGCGGGCAAGCGGCTGATCGACCAGGGGCTCGCCATGAGCCTCGAGACGGCGATCGCCTACGAGCGGGAGACCGTCTCGGTGCTGTTCTGCACCGAGGACCGCATCGAGGGACTCAAGGCCTTCCGCGAGCGCCGGCCCGGCGCGTTCCGCGGCGTGTAGGCCTACCGACACACCTGGAGGTGGGCCGTGCGGCCATTGGAAGGCATTTCCGTCGTCGAGCTCGGCATGTGGGTGGCCGCACCGGCCGCCGCCACCATGCTGGCCGACTGGGGCGCCGACGTGATCAAGGTGGAGGCCCCCACCGGCGACCCCAACCGCTACACGCTGCGGCACGTCGGCCAGGACATCGACAGCGCGCCCCCGTTCGAGACCGACAACCGCGGCAAGCGCGGCATCGTCCTCGATCTGCGCTCCGAGGACGGCAGAGAGGTCCTGGAGCGGCTGCTGGAACGCGCCGACGTCTTCGTCACCAACCTCCGGCCCGGCGCCCTGGAGCGACTGGGGCTGGACCCGGAGGAGTTGCGGGAGCGCCATCCCCGACTGGTCGTCGGCACGCTGACGGGCTACGGCTGGGCGGGCGCCGAGCGCGACCGGGCCGGTTACGACGTCTCCGCCTTCTGGGCCCGGCCGGGCATCGCCGCCATGCTCAACCCGGCCGGCGAGCCGCCGCCCGGCATCCGCCCCGGCCTCGGCGACCGTACGGCCGCCGCCAACCTGGTCGCCGGTGTGCTGGCCGCGCTGCTGCGCCGCGAACGCACCGGCGAGGGCGGCGTGGTGGACGTGTCGCTGCTGCGGTCCGGAACGTACGCGAACGGCAACGACCTCGCCCTGCAGAACTTCTTCGGCAGGCGCGGGCGCACCCGCCCCCGCACCGAGCACGAGTCCCCCCTCTACAACTGCTACCAGGCCGCCGACGGCCGCTGGTTCTGGCTGGTCGGTCTGGAGGGCGGCCGGCACTGGCCCGGCGTGGTCAAGGCGCTCGGCCGGGAGGACCTGTCGGAGGACGAACGGTTCGCCACCGGCAAGGCCCGGCGGGGCCACGTCCGGGAGCTGATCGCCGTGTTCGACGAGGAGTTCGCCAAGCGGCCGCTGGAGGAGTGGGCGGCGCGGTTCGACGCCGAGGGCGTGTGGTGGGCGCCCGTGCAGACCCTCGCCGAGGTGTCCGCCGACCCGCAGGCGGAGGCCGTGGGGGCGTTCGTCGAGCAGCCCGGCATGGGCGACGCGCCGCCCCTGCGCACGGTGGCGACCCCGGTGCGCTTCTGGGGCGTGGACGAGAAGCCGCGCACCGGCGCGCCGACGCTCGGCGAGCACACCGAGGACGTACTGCGCGAACTCGACTGACCCGACACATCAGCTCTTCTTCTGGAGGTACGGCGTGGGCATCCTCGACGACAAGGTCGCGATCGTGACCGGCGGTGGCCGGGGGCTGGGCCGGGCGCACTGTCTGGCGCTCGCCGAGGCCGGGGCGACCGTGGTGGTCAACGACCTCGGCTCGGGCGTGCACGGCGAGCGGACCGGGGACTCCCCCGCCGACGACGTGGTGGCGGAGATCACCAAGCTGGGCGGCCGGGCGGTCGCCAACCACGCCTCGGTCACGGACTGGGCGGCCACGGAGGCGATGGTGGCGGACACGGTCGCGGAGTTCGGCCGGCTGGACGTCGTCGTCAACAACGCGGGCATCGTGCGCGACCGGATGCTGTTCTCGATGACCGAGGCCGAGTTCGACTCGGTGATCGCGGTGCATCTGAAGGGCACCTTCGCCCTCACCCGGCACGCGTGCGCGTACTGGCGCGAGGCGTCCAAGCGGGGTGAGCGCGTCACCGGCCGGGTCATCAACACCACGTCCGGAACGGGCCTGTTCGGCAACCAGGGGCAGTCCAACTACGGTGCCGCGAAGGCCGGGATAGCCGGGCTGACCGTGCTCACGGCCCTGGAGATGCGCAAGTACGGCGTCACCGCGAACGCCATCTCGCCCATCGCGGCCACCCGGATGACGGACGGGCTCGAGGTCGGCGCGTCCCTCGCGGCCACCGACGGCTTCGACCCGCGCGATCCCGCCAACGCCTCCGGGGTCGTCGTCTACCTCGCCTCAGACAGCGCGGCCTGGCTGACCGGCCAGGTCCTGCGCATCGAGGGCAACCGGCTGAACCGGCTGACGGGGTGGACCGTCGCCGCGGTCCACCCCAGCCGGTCGGGACAGGCCCTCACGTACGACGAACTCGTGGACGCCGTACCGCAGTTGTATGGTGTCGCACCCGCGGGCCGGGCCACCGGGGCAGGCCAGTAAAAGGGACCGACGCCGCCGCGCTCGTCCTCAGGGCCACCCTCGGGCCCATGCTCTTCGCCCACGGCTGGAACAAGGTCGCCGGGTCGGGCGGGCTGGAGGGCACGACGGGCTGGTTCGAGGCGCTCGGCCTCCGGCCGGCCGGCGTGCACGCCCGGATGGCGGCCGGGACCGAGATGGCGGCGGGCGTGGGCATCGCCCTCGGCGCGGCGGGTCCTCTGCCCGCGGCGGCGGCCGTCGGACTGATGACCGTGGCGGCCCGGACCGACCACCGCGGCAAGGGCTTCTTCGTCTTCAAGGGTGGCTGGGAGTACGTCGGCGTGGTGGGCGGCGCGGCCGTCGCCCTGGCGGCACTCGGCCACGGCCGGTACTCCCTCGACGGGCTGCTGCACCGCGAACGGGCGGGCGCGGGACCGGCATTGCTCGCCGCCGGACTCGGCACGGCGAGCGCGGCGGCCCTGCTGGCGGCCTGCTACCGGCCGCGGCGGAAGCCGGACGAGACACAAACGGATCACTAGGTAAGGGAGTCGACATGGACGCGGCTGACTTCAGCGCGGTGCTGTCCGAGGTCCGGCGTTTCGTCCGGGAACGTGTCGTGCCGCTCGAGGCGGAGATCGACGAGAAGGACGAGATGCCCGCGGACATCCGCGAGGCGGCGAAGAAGATGGGGCTGTTCGGCTTCGCGCTGCCCGAGGAGTACGGCGGGCTCGGTCTGTCGATGCACGAAGAGGCCCGGCTGATGTTCGAACTGGGCTACACCACACCGTCGTTGCGCTCCATGTTCGGGACGAACAACGGTATCGCCGGGCACGTCCTGATGGTCGGCGGCACGGAGGAACAGAAGGCCGAGTGGCTGCCGCGGATCGCCTCCGGCGACGTCCTGGCGTCGTTCGCGCTCACCGAACCCGAGGCCGGGTCCGACCCGTCGACGCTGACCACCCGCGCCCATCTCGACGGAGACACCTGGGTGATCAACGGCGCCAAGCGGTACATCACCAACGCCCCGCTCGCCGACGTCTTCATGGTCTTCGCCCGCACCGACCCCGACGCCCCGCGCACCCGGGGCATCTCCACCTTCCTCGTCCCCGCCGGCACACCGGGTCTGACGGTGGCCGCCCGGGACCACAAGATGGGCCAGTTCGGGGCCTGGACCGCGGACGTGTACTTCGACGACGTACGCGTCCCGGCCTCCGCGCTGGTCGGCGGTGAGGCCGGGCTCAACCGGGGCTTCTCCACGGCCATGGGCTGCATCGCGCACGGCCGCGTCCACATCTCGGCGCTGATGGTCGGCATGGCGGAGCGGCTGGTCGACGAGTCGGTCGCGTACGCGAGCACCCGCAGGCAGTCCGGACAGCTCATCGGCTCCTTCCAGCTCGTCCAGGGCCTCATCGCCGACTCGCAGACCGACTACTACGCCGGCCGGGCCACGGTCCTGGAGGCGGCGAGCGCCTTCGACGCCGGGACCGACACCAAGATCGGCCCGTCCTGCGCGAAGTACTTCGCAAGCGAGATGGTCTGGCGGGTCGCCGACCGCGCGGTGCAGATCCACGGCGGCGCGGGCTACATGCGCGGTGTCGCCGTGGAACGCTTCTACCGCGACGCCCGCCTGTTCCGCATCTACGAGGGCACCAGCCAGATCCAGCAGATCATCATCGCAAAGGCCCTGCTGGGCAAGGCGGCCCGCGGCTGACCGGCGCCGACCACGCGGCCACCCGGCCACGCGGTCACCCGACAGACGGCTGCACCGGACGTGCGCCCCCGCGGACAGGCGACCTCGCGGGCACGCAGGCACGCGGCCTCGCGGACACGCGGTCACGCGGCCTCGCGGACACGCGGACACGCGGGCACGCGGCTGAACAGACCTGCGGCTTCGCGGACACGCGGCCACCCGGCTGAACCGGACCTGCGGCCTCGCGGACACGCGGCCTCGCGGACACTCGGTCACCCGGCAGGCGGGACGCGCGCACCCGGCCACCTGGCCACCTGGCCACCTGGCTGAAACGGACTTGCGGCCTCGCGGACATGCGGCCTCGCGGACACTCGGTCACCCGGCAGGCGGGACGCGGGCACCCGGCCACCTGGCCACCCGGCAGGCGGCACGCGGTCACGCGGTCACGCGGTCACGCGGTCACGTGGGTACCCGGCCACGGGGCTGAACCGGACCTGCGGCCTCGCGGACACCCGGTCACGCGGCACGCGGCCACCCGGCTGAACCGGACCTGCGGCCTCGCGGTCACCCGGCCACGGGGCTGAACTGGACTTGCGGCCTTGCAGGCATGCAGCCACGCGGCCTCGTCGTCACGCGGGGCGGCAGAGCTGTTCGCGCAGCCACGCGGGGGCGGGATTGACGTGGGACCGGCCGGCCACGACGACGGTCGGCACGGTCTCGTTGCCGTCGTTGACCGCCCGCACCGCCGCCGCGCCCTCGGGGTCGCGCCAGATGTCGACCCAGTGCGCCCGGCGGGCCCGGCGGCCCAGGCGCATGCGCAGCCGTAGGCAGTAGGCGCAGCCCGGCCGCCAGTAGACGACCGGCCGACCGTCGACCGCGCTCCGGCGCAGCGCCTCCCCGGCCTCGATCGACCTGGGGAAGACGAGGGGGGAGTTCACCCCCGCGAGCAGGACGAACACCAGGAGAAGTACGACGGCGGTTCCGGGGTCCTGGTCGAGGAGCAGCCCGACCGCGAGGCCCGTGCCGCAGAGCAGGAACAGGATCGGCGGGAGCCAGACGCGGGTCATGAGAATGAAGGCTATGCGAGGAGCAAGACGTGCCACGGACGGGGTCGTCGAGAAGGCCCCGGGGACGTCCGAAGCCCCGGGGCCCTCTCGACGGCTCGGTCGTCAGATGCCGAGCCGGTCCAGGAGGCGTTCGTGGTAGATCGCCGGTCCGCCGAAGAGCAGTTGGGAGGACTTCGCCCGCCGGAAGTACAGATGCGCCGGGTGTTCCCAGGTGAAGCCGATGCCGCCGTGAACCTGGATGTTCTCCATGGCGGCGACCATGTACGCCTTGGAGCAGCTCGCGTGGGCGACCGCCGAGGCCACGGGGAAGTCGGCGGAGCCCTCGTCGGCCAGCAGCGCGGCCTCCCGTGACGCGGCCTCGGCCAGTTCGACCTGGACCAGCATGTCCGCGCACTTGTGCTTGACCGCCTGGAAGGAGCCGATCGGCCGGCCGAACTGGTGCCGGGTGCAGGCGTACTCCGCGCTCATCTCCAGGCACCGGCGCGCCCCGCCCGCCTGCTCGGCGGCCAGCCCCACCGACGCCACGTCCAGGACCCGGGCCATGACACGCCCACCCGCCCCGTCCGCGCCCACGAGCACCGCGGGCACGGCATCGAAGGTCAGCCGGGCCATGGCCCTGGTGGCGTCCAGGGTGGTGAGCGGCTCCGCGGACAGACCCGTCGCCGACCGGTCGACCGCGAACAGGGACGGACCGGCGACCGTGCGGGCGACGACCAGGACCAGGTCCGCCGTGGTGCCGTCGATCACGAAGCACTTGCGGCCGGTCAGCCGCCAGCCGCCGTCCCCGTCGGGCCGGGCGCGCACGGTGATCAGAGCGGGGTCCCAGGAGCCGTCGTCCTCGGCGACGGCGAGGGTGGCCGTGGTGCGGCCGGCGGCGATGCCCGGCAGATGGCGGGCGCAGGCGTCCTGGTCGCCGGAGGCCAGCAGCGCCTGGGCGGCCAGCAGGACGGTGGAGAAGAAGGGCGCGCAGAACAGTGCGCGGCCCATCTCCTCCAGGACCACGCCGAGTTCGACGAGGCCGAAGCCGTCGCCGCCGTACTCCTCGGGGATGGCCAGCCCCGGCAGCCGTAGCTGGTCGGACGCCTGGGCCCACACCTCGGCGTCGAAGCGCGGCTCGCTGTCCATGAGCTTGCGCACGGCCTCTTCCGGTGACTTGGCCTCCATGAACTCCCTCACGGAGGACCGGAGTTCCTTCAGCTCGCTGTCGTCGGCGATCATGCGCGTGCCTCCTTCGGCAGGCCGAGGACACGTTCCGCGAGGATGTTCTTCATGATCTCCTCGGTGCCGCCGAGGATGCGCAACGCCGGGGTGGCCAGCAGGAGTTCGGCCCAGGAGTACGTTCCCCAGCGGCCGGTGTCGGCGATGATGCGCGGGCCGAGGCACTCGGACACGAAGTGGGCGGCGCGGGTGAGGTTCTGACCGTACATCAGCTTGGCGACGGACCTCTCGGGGCCGGGGGCGGTGCCCGCTCGCAGGGTGCGCTGGGCGCGGGTGTTGAGGTAGCGGGTGGCCATGGCGTCGACGAGGAGTTCGGCGAGGCGTGCGCGCAGGGCGCGGTCGTCCCAGGTCCAGGTGGCGCGCATGAGCGCCGAGAGGTGGTCCGGGGACAGGGCGGCGGCCACCGGGCCTGCGCCCTCGCTGCCGACGGTGTCGCGCTCGTTCATCAGGGTGGTCAGGGCGACCGTCCAGCCGCCGTCGACCTCGCCGAGACGGTGGTCGTCGGGGATGCGGACGTCGGTGAGGAAGACCTCGTTGAAGTCGGCGCCGCCGGTCATCTGCCGCAGCGGGCGTACCTCGACGCCCGGGGCGTCCATGGGGACGAGGAAGGCCGTGATGCCGCGGTGCTTGGGAGCGTCGGGGTTGGTCCGGGTCAGCGCGAGGCCGATCTGGCTGTGGTGGGCGACCGAGGTCCACACCTTCTGCCCGTTCAGCACCCACTCCCCGCCCTCGCGGACGGCCCGGGTCGCCACGCTCGCCAGGTCGGACCCTGCGCCGGGCTCGCTGAACAGCTGGCAGGCGATGGCGTCCCCGCGGTACATCGCGGGCAGCCAGCGTTCCTTGATGTGGGGCTGGGCGTGGGCGAGGATCGTCGGTCCGATCATGCCGAGTCCGACCACGCCGAGCACGCCGGTGTCCGGGACGTCGTACTCGGACTCGACGGAGGCGTAGAGCAGTTCGTGGACGGGAGTGAGGCCCCGGCCGCCGTACTCGGGCGGCCCGGTGATCCAGCCGAAGCCGTTCTCGTGGCGGACGCGCTGCCAGGCGCGGGCCCGCCGCACCTGCTCCGCCTCCTCCTCGGGCGGGAGGCTGCTGAAGTAGGCCATCGAGTCGTCGCCCTCGCCCCAGGCGACGGTGGCGCGGTCGGGGGCCTTCGCCGCGTGCGCGTCGAGGAAGCGGCGCGCCTCGGCGGCGAAGTCCTGCGGGTCGTCGGATGTCATCGCGTTCGCTCCGCTGTCAGGTCGACAGGATCGTCACCGCCGACGCGCCCGGCGCGCCGTACAGGTGGGTGTAGCCGACGCGGGGGGTGCCGGGGATCTGCCGGGTCCCGGCGGTGCCGCGCAGTTGGAGGACGATCTCGTGGATCTGGCGCAGTCCGGACGCGCCGATCGGTTCCCCGTTGCCGAGCAGTCCGCCGTCGGTGTTGACCGGGATCCGGCCGCCGATCTCGGTCGCGCCCTCGGCGACGAGACGTTCCTGTTCGCCGTCCTTGCACAAACCGTTCTCGGCCATGTGGATGATCTCCGACCCGGCGTCGGTGTCCTGCAGTTGAGCGACGTCGACGTCCTCCGGGCCGATGCCCGCCAGCTCGTAGGCCGCCCGGGAGGCGTCCACGCTCGGGCTGTCGACCGGCTCACCGACCGGGAACGACGGGCTCTGCACCTCGAAGGCACCGAGCCGGCGGCTGCGCAGGGCGGTGGAACGGACCCGTACCGGCTTCCCGGTGTACTTGTGGGCCTGGTCGGCGCGGCACAGCACGAGCGCCGCGGCACCCTCGTTGGGACCGCAGTACATGAACTGGCGCAGGGGGTAGTTGAGGACCGGTGAGGCGAGAACTTCCTCCGGGGTGAGGGGAGTCCGGCGCCAGGCTTTCTCGTTCGCGGCCGCGTTGCGGAAGTTCTTCGAGGCCACGCGGGCCAGCGTCTCGTGGGAGATGCCGTGCTCGTGCATATAGCGGTTGATCTTCATGCCGAAGAAGTGCGTGGTGAGGAAGAGCCCGGTCTGCCCGTACCAGGAGGGGATGCCCGCCACGGACGGATCGGCGGCGAAGGCGCCGCGCGGGTGCTTGTCCAGGCCGATCGCGACGGTCAGGTCGTGCTCGCCGGTCTCGATGGCACGGGCGGCCAGCGCGAGGGCCGTACCGGCCGTGGCACACCCGTTGAACACCCCGCGCAGCGGGACGCCGGTCAGGCCGAGGCGGCCCACGATGGCGTCCGGGTTGGCAACCTCGTAGCTGCCGATGTAACCGCCCTGGATCTGCGGCCAGTTCACGCCGGCGTCGGCGAGCGCGAGCCGTACCGCGTCCGCGCCCATGTCGAGTGCCGGCTTGCCGGGGAAGCGGCCGAAGGGGTGGAGCCCGACTCCGATGATGACGGCCTCGGTCACGGTGTCTCCTCCTCGGCCGGTGCGAACGCGAAGGTGACGACCTCGGTACCGTCGTCCTGGACGGTGTACGGCACGAGCGTGAGCCGCATGGGCTGCCCGATGCGCAGCTTGCCGGGGTCGGGTTCGGTGAGGCGTGCCTCCACCAGCAGCTCGCCGGGGAGTTCGACGTAACCGACCGCGTAGGGCTCGAAGCTCTCGGGGCCGTCGTACGGCGGGGACGGCGGGCGGAAGTTCTGGGTGGTGTACGTCCACAGCGTGCCGCGGTCGGCGAGCAGCCGGCGCTTCGACTGCGTGCTCGCGCACCGCACACAGTCCGGGGCGGCCGGGAAGCTGACCAGGCCGCAGTCCGCGCACTCCGAGCCGATGAGCCGGGGCGGGTCGTCGGGGCCGCCAGGCCAGGTGAACAGGTCCTCGGCGACCGGGGTTTGCGTCGTCGTCATCTCACGCCCCGTTCCGGTGACCGAGCGCGTCGGCGTTGGGCGCGGCCTTGGCGACCAGGTTCGGGACGACCGAGGACAGCTCCTCGGGTGTCCAGCGGGTCTCGGCGCTCACGCCGGGGCCGTTGACCCAGCCCTCCAGCACGGTGATGCGGTTGCCGACGACGCCGAAGACCCGGCCGGTGACCTCGCGCGAGGCCGCCGAGCCCAGCCACACCACGAGCGGTGAGATGGCCTCCGGGGTGAGGTCCTGGCTCTCGGCGGCCTGCCGCATCATCTCGATGTCCTCGGTCAGCCGGGTGAGCGCGGTCGGCGCGATGGCGTTCACCGTGACGCCGTAGCGGGCGAGTTCGGCGGCGGCGATGATCGTGAGGCTCGCGATGCCGGCCTTGGCCGAGCCGTAGTTGGACTGTCCGGGGTTGCCGAAGATGCCGGACGGGGAGGTCGTGTTGATCACCCGGGCGTCGTTGGCGTGACCGGCCTTGGCACGCTCGCGCCAGTACGCGGCCGCGTGGTGCAGGGTGGCGAAGCTGCCCTTGAGATGGACGGCGAGCACGCTGTCCCAGTCCTGCTCGGTCATCGACACGATCATCCGGTCGCGCAGGATGCCGGCGTTGTTGACCAGGACGTCCAGGCCGCCGTAGGTGTCCACGGCGTGCCGGACCAGATGGCCGGCGCCGTCCCAGGTGGAGATGTCGTCGGTGTTGGCGACGGCCTCGCCGCCCGCTGCGACGATCTCGTCCACCACGGCCTGCGCGGGGCCGGCCGAGGCTCCCGCGCCGTCGCGCCCGCCGCCGAGGTCGTTGACCACGACCCTGGCTCCGTGCGCGGCGAAGGCCAGGGCATGGGCCCGGCCGATGCCGTTTCCGGCTCCGGTGACGACCACGACTCGGCCGTCGACCACTTCTTCGGACATCCTCAACTCCTCGATCAGGAAGGCCGGTCGGTCTCGGCGAGCAGCACGCGCGGGTCCTCGCTGCCGCAGCCGCACCGGCCGGAGACGACCCTGCCCGCGATGCCGAGCGGGGTCTCGGGCAGGGGCGATGTGCGCTGCTCCCCCGCGGCCACGAACAGTTCCCCGTCGCGGTCGCCCACCCGCCATTCGGCGCCGTTGACATGCGCGCCACCGCGCTCGGGGCACTCCAGCGCGAGGGCGGGTCCGACGGGCGAGAGCAGACAGGCGGACACGCCCACCGCCCGCAGCACCGGCACGGCGGCCGGCCGGGCCAGCACTACCGGTGTCGCCCGGAACATCTCGCCGATGTCGGCGCCCCCGGCGAGGCCCTCCAGGGTCTCGGCGGACAGTCCGATCACGGCGTGCGGGCGCAGCTCGCGGTGGAAGACGGAGGTACGGCGGTGGTCCCAGCCCATCGCCTCGGCGATGCCGTAGGTCACCTTCAGCGCCCGCAGGGCGCCGATCACGGCGTGGCCCCAGAAGCCCTCGAATCCGGACGCGGTCAGCAGGGCCCGCTGTCCGGGGGCGAGGCCGTGCTCGCGCAGGCGGGCGGTGGCCCAGTCGGTGTCCCGGGCGAGTTCGGCCCGGGTCAGCTCGGTCTCCCGGGTGCCCCCGGCGGCAAAGAAGCGCACCAGGTAGGCGAGTTCGGGCCGGTCGAGCTCCCTCGCCCGGGCCAGGGTGTCGGCGCGGGCCATCAGCTCTTCACCACCCGGGGGAACTTGGCGACGCTGGTCATGGTCTTCAACAGGTCCTCCTCGGGGCGCAGGTCGAGCACCGGTTTGACCCCGGTGCGTTCGCGCACGGCCTCGGTCAGCCGGCCGGACAGGGCGTCGACGTCGCCGGTGAGCGAGGGGTCGTAGCCGACGCGCAGCCGCAGTTCGTCGACCTCGCGGCTCTCGCGGACGATCTGGAAGACCCCGGCGACGGTCTCCGGCTGGTCCTCGACCGCCTGCCAGACGTCCCGCAGCACCACGGACCGTCCCCGCACCAGCGTCTCGTCGCCGCGTCGTCCGGCGACCCACATCCGGGCGTGGGTACGGCCGCAGCCGCAGGTGTCGCCGGACAGCCGGACCAGGTCCTCGCTGCGGTAACGGATCAGCGGGGCGGCCCGGTTGTCCAGGTCGGTGGCGACCAGTTCGCCGAGCTCGCCCTCGGGGACGTCACGCCAGCCGTCCTCGGTCACCTCGACGCACTCCGCGAAGACGGTGTCCTCCCAGAGGTGGAAGCCGTCGTGCTCGCGGCACTCCCAGGCGGTGCCGGTGTCGGCGGCGCTGGTGTACTCGTAGACGTCGATGCCCCAGTCGTTGCGGATGCGCTCGCGCATGCGCCGGCTCAGCGGCTGCCCGGCGCAGGAGGCGCCCTTGAGGGAGGAGAAGGCCTCCTTCAGGTCCGTCTTCTCCGCCAGGTGCTCCAGCTCCACCATCTGCGGGTACATCATCTGCAGATAGGCGGGCCGGTAGGTGCGTAGCGCCTCGACGACCTCGTGCATCTTCCCCATCCAGGTGTCCACCTCGATCACCACGGCGCCGAGCGCCTGGTAACCGGGGTCCATGAGGTTGCGGAAGGTGCCGGGCGGACTCAGCACCCGGTCGCCGGGGCGGAGGCCGAGTTCCCACAGGTCCCGCACCTGGGCGGTGACCAGCGGCGGGGCGTCCTGCCAGATCTCGGCGAAGAACTCCGGGTCGCCGGTGGTGCCCGAGCTGGAGGACACCGAGGTCAGCTCCTCGGACGGCACGCACAGCAGACCGCCGAAGGGGTCGCCGGTGCGGGCCCGGTAGGCGCGCACCATGTCCTTGGTGATGAACGGGACGCGTGCCCGGAAGTCCTCCAGGGACCGGACGTCCCGCGGGTGGACCCCGTGCTCGTCCCACAGCTCGCGGTAGAAGGCCGAGCCCGCGTAGGCGTACTCGACGAGCTCCAGGACCCGTTCCTCCTGCCGTGCCCGCAGTTCCTCGCGGGGCATGGTCTCCACCTGGGGCTCGAAGTACCTGTCAGCGGTGTCCCTGTCACCGGCCATGGCGCCTCCTCGCGGCTCAGTGCCCAGATCTTGCAGCTATTAGCGCAATCAGTCAACTATTTCGACGGATTCAACCGGAACGCCGGCGCCACCTTCCCTTCCGCGCCCCATACACTTAAAATCGCTAACTGATTACATCCATTGTGCCGAGGAGTGTCATGACGAAGATCTGGGTCAACTCCGGGGACTCCCATGTGATGGAACCCGCCGACGTGTGGACCGAGCGGCTGCCCGCGCGGCTCGGCGCCCGGGCCCCGCGCAGCGAGCGCGGGGAGAAGTACGAGATGCTCTACATCGACGGCGAGCGCATCGACCGCCAGCTCGGCGACTTCATGGACGCCATGCGCCCGCCGGGCGCCTGGGACCTGAAGGTCCGGCTGAAGGACCTCGACCAGGAGGGCGTCTGGTCCCAACTGGCCTTCCCCTCCATGGGGTTCTGGCTCGTGTCGATCACCGACCGGGAGCTGGCCCGGGAGACCGTGCGCGCCTGGAACGACTGGGCGTACGACGAGATCCTCAGCAAGAACAAGCGCGTGATCACCACCGCCTGCGTCTCGACGGCGGACATCGGCGACGCGGTCACCGAGCTGGAGCGGGCGGCCGAGATGGGCTTCAAGGCCGTCTTCCTGCCCTGCTCGACCCGGGAGGGCGAGGAGTACGCCCTCGACCGCTGGGAACCGCTGTGGACCGCGGCCGAGCGGGCCGGCATCGTGCTCGGCTTCCACATCGGCACCGGCGGCCAGAACGTCGTCTTCCGCGGGCCCGGCGGCGCGGTCGTCAACTACATGGAGACGACCTACCCGGGCATGCGGGTGGTGTCCCACCTGGTCGCGGGCGGCGCCCTCGACCGCCACCCGGACCTGAAGATCCTCATCGCGGAGGGCGGCGCGGGCTGGGTGCCGGCCATCGGCGACCGCATGGACGAGGCCTACCGCCAGCACGGCATGTTCGTCCGGCCGAAGCTGAGCCGGCTGCCCAGCGAGATCATCCGGCAGCAGGTGTACGCGTCCTTCCAGCACGACAAGAGCTCGGTGGAGATCGTCGAGTCGACCGGCTACCGCAATGTGATGTGGGGCGACGACTACCCCCACCTGGAGGGCACCTACGGCCACACCCAGGCCACGCTGCACGACCTGTTCGACGGTGTGCCGGACGACGTCCGCGACCGTGTCACGCGCGGCACCTTCAACGAACTCTTCGGCCTGCCGGACCCGACCCCCCAGGAGGCGGCCGTCTGACCGGCGCCGGCGACGGGACACCGGTGAGCACTTCCCCGTACCCCTCGTACCCGGACGACCTGGAGCGGCCCGGGCTGGTCAGGACCGGGCGGTCGACCTTCGTCCGGCCCATCCGGCCCGAGGACTCCGACCGTCTGGTCGCCTTCGTGGGCAGCCTCTCCCGGGCGACCCTGGCCTACCGCTCCCTGGGCCCGGTGGTCCGCGCCCGCGACGACGTCATCCGGCGCGGCGCCCAGGTGGACTACCTCAACGAGCTGGCCCTCGTCGCCCTGGCCGGCGACGAGATCGCCGGCCTGGTCCGCTATGTCCGCGACCCCGCCGAACCGGAGCACGCCGAGGTCACGTTCACCATCCGGGACGACCACCAGAGCGAGGGGTTCGGCCGGCTGCTCCTGGAGCACATCGCGGCCGCCGCGCGCGCTCGCGGCATCCGGGTGCTGGAGGCCGACGTCCTCGCCGACAACACCCGGATGATCAACGTCTTCCTCGGCTCCGGCTACCGGGTGGAGGCCGGACCGCCCGGCCAGATCATCCACTTCGAGATCGCCGTCGACCCGCAGGCCCAGGCCGTCGCACGCGCCGAACGCCGCGAACACACGGCCGTACGACGCTCCCTGCGGCCCCTGCTCGAACCACGCTCGGTCGCCGTGATCGGCGCCAACCGCCGCCCCCTGACGATCGGCCACGAGATCGTGGCCAACCTGCTGCGGGGCGGCTTCGACGGCGGCGTCTTCCCGGTCAACCCGCGGGCGGAGCGGATCGCCGGGGTGCGGGCCTACGCCGGCGTGCGGGACCTGCCCGAGCCGCCGGATCTGGCGCTGGTGGCCGTGCGCGCCCAGGCCGTGCCCGAGGTCGTACGGGAATGCGCCGAGGCCGGGGTCAGGGCGGTGGTCGTCGTCTCGACCGGCTTCGGGGAGACCGGAACCGAGGGACGCTCCGCCGAGCTGGAGCTGGCCCGCTTCGCCCGCGCCTCCGGGATGCGCCTGGTGGGCCCCAACTGCATGGGCGTGCTCAACACGGCGCCCGCCGCGCGGCTGGCCGCGACCTTCTCGCCCGCCCTGCCGGCGCCCGGCCGGGTGGCGATGTCCAGCCAGTCCGGGCCGCTGGGGCTCGCGGTCCTCGACCACGCCCGGCGGCTGCGGCTCGGCTTCTCCGGCTTCGTGTCGGTGGGCCACGCCGTGGACGTCTCCACCGACGAACTGCTCCAGTGGTGGGAGGAGGACCCGGCGACCTCGGTGATCCTGCTGCACGTGGAGACGTTCGGCGATCCGCGCCGGTTCGCCCGCGTCGCCCGCCGGGTCGCCCCGCGCAAGCCGATCGTCGCCGTCCACCCGGGCCCCGCGGACTCGGTGGCGAGTTCACTGTTCGCCCAGTCCGGGGTGATCCGCACCAGCAGTCTCCAGGAGCTGTTCGACGTCGCCCTGCTGCTCGCCCACCAGCCTCCCCCGCCCGGCGACCGGGTCGCCGTGATCACCAACGCGGGCGGCCCCGCGGCCCTGACGGTCGGGGCGTGCACGGCGAACGGGCTGCGCGTGCCCGCGCTCAGCGAGCGCACCCGGCACACGCTCCGCTCGTCCCTCGCGCCCCACGCCGAGGTCGCCAACCCGATCGACCTGACCCCCATGGCCACCGCCGCGCACTACCGGCGGGCACTGGAGGCGGCCCTGGCGGACGACGGCGTCGACGCGGCGGTCGTCCTGTTCATGCCGCCGCTCGCGGACAAGCCCGACGAGGTGGCGGCCGCCATTCTCGACGCGGCCGCGACCGCCCCGGACAAGCCGGTGGTGACGAGCTTCCTGGGCGGGGCAGGGGTCGCCGACCTGCTCCACCGGGACGGACTCGTCGTCCCCACCTACACGTTCCCCGAGGCGGCGGCCGCCTCGCTCGGGCACGCGGCGGCCTACCAGGCCTGGCGCAGCACCCCCGCGGGCGTCGTGCCGGACCTCGCGGGAGTTGACGCCGAGCGCGCCCGGTCACTCGTCGCCTCCTGCGCCGCCGGCCCGGTTCCGGCAGCGGTCGCCGTCGAGTTGCTGGCCGCGTACGGAATCGCCGTACGCGACGTACCACCGGGCCCGGGTCCGGACGCGTTCCTCTCCGTCGGCGCGGACCCGGTCTTCGGGCCGGTGGTCTCCTTCGGGCTCACCGGGGACTACGCCGACCTCATGGCGGACGTGGCGCACCGCGTCACCCCGCTCAGCGACCGCGACGCCCGGGAGATGGTCCGCTCGCTGCGCGCGGCCCCGCTGCTGGACGGCCGGGCCGGCGGGCCCGGGGTGGACCTCGCGGCCCTGGAGGAGACCGTCCTGCGGTTCTCGGCGATGGTCGACGACCTCCCCCGCATCGAGGCCCTGCAACTGCGTCCGGTACGGCTGCTGCCGCCCGGGCACGGGGTCGCCGTCACGCACGCGGCGATCCGACTCACGGAACACACCACAGGAGGCGGTCCGGCGTGAAGGTGGGCATCTACTTCGACCTGCGCAACCCCCCGCCCTGGCGGCAGAGCTGGTCCCGGGTCTACGGGTTCGCCCTGGAGATGTGCGAGGAGGCGGACCGGCTGGGCCTGGACTCGGTGTGGTTCTCCGAGCACCACGGCTTCGAGGACGGGTATCTCCCCCAGCCGCTCACCATGGCGGCGGCCGCCGCGGCCCGTACCCGCCGGGTGCGGCTGGGCACCGCGGTCGTCCCGGCGCCCCTGCACGCGGCCCCCGAGCTCGCCGAGCAGGCGGCGGTCGTGGACATCATCAGCGACGGCCGCCTGGACCTCGGCCTGGGCACCGGCTACCGGGTGCCCGAGTACCGGCTGTTCGGCGCCGACCTCGCCAGGCGCTACACCACGACCGACCAGCGGGTGCGGGAGATCCGCGGCCTGTGGGCCGAGTCCCTGGTCACCCCCGGTCCCGTCCAGGACCCGCTGCCGATCTGGCTCGGCTACCAGGGCCCGCAGGGCGCCCGGCGGGCCGGCCGGCTCGGCACGGGGCTGCTGTCCCTGAACCCCGCCCTGCTGGAGCCGTACCGGGAGGGCCTCGCCGAGAGCGGGTACGACGCCTCGGTGGCCCGGATGCAGGGCTCGTTCACGACGTTCGTCACCGAGGACCCCGAAGGGGACTGGCCGGTGGTGCGCAGACACCTGGCGTACCAGTGGGACAGCTACCGCCGGTACATGGTGGAGGGGACGGACCAGCCGGTCCCGCGCCCCATCGACCCGGAGAAGTGGCGCGAGACCGGGCTGAGTGCGAGCGGCGTCGGACAGTTCCTGTACGGCACCCCGCAGGAGACCGCCGAGGCCGTCAGGGCGTACGTTGCAGGGTTGCCGGTGGAAGGGGTGTTCCTGTGGGCCTCGCTGGCCGGGATGCCCGAGGAGATGGTGGCCCGCCAGGTCCAGCTCATCGCCGGGAAGCTGCGTCCGCTGCTCGCGGATGTGTGACAGGAGGAACGGATGGGGAACACGACGGGGACCTGGGCGGGCGCGGACTTCCAGGAGCCGCCCCGCAGCCCCGGCGGGGTGGCGCTGTGCGGAGCGTGCCGCGGTTCCGGTTCCTGCCGGCTGGGCGTGCGGCGCGAACGTCTCGACGACGACGGTGTGGCGTGGTTCGAACTGGCCTGTCCGCGCGACCAGGAGGGCGGCCCCGATGTGGCGCACGGCGGCTGGACGGCGGCCGTGCTGGACGACTGCCTCGGTCATCTCCCGCTGCTGCACCGGGTGTTGAGCGTGACGGCGGAACTGAGCGTGAGCTTCGTCAAGCCCGTGCCGGTGGAGCGGCCGCTGGAGGTCAGGGCCTGGGTGGAGCGGCGCGAGGGCTCACGCTGGTACATCAGGGGCGAGATGGTCCTGCTGCCGGCCCGGGCCGTGCTGGCCCGGGCCTCCGGGATCTGGGTGACGCGGGACCGGGGCCATTTCGCCCGGCACGAGCAGTGGCTGGCCGGGCAGGACGCGGCCGGGGGCGGTCAGTAGGACCGCAGCCCCATGCTGCGGGCGATCCCGTTGCGCTGGATCTGGCTGGTCCCCCCGGAGATCGTGGCGACGATCGACTCGCGGTAGCGGAAGCTCATCACGCTCTCGGTGGAGAAGCCGTGCCCCGCGCAGACCTGCATGCCGAGCCGGGCGGCCGCCACATAGGTCTCCGAACCCTTCAGCTTCGCCATCGAGCCCTCGCGGGTGCACGGCTTGCCCTGGGCGAGCAGCCAGGCGGCCCGGTAGGCGAGCAGCCGGGCGGAGTCGATCTCGGTCTGCAGGTCGGCCATGGCGTGGGCGAGTGACTGGAAGTTGCCGATCGGGCGGCCGAAGGCGTGGCGGGTGCGGGCGTACTCCAGCATCTCGTCCAGGGTGGACTGGGCGGCCCCCAGATAGCCGCCGGTGATGATCACCTTCTCCAGTTCGATGTTGGAGAGCATCACCTTCCAGCCGTCGTCACGCGGGCCGACGAGGTTCTCCTTCGGGACGCGGACGTCGTTGAAGAAGACCTCGTTGGTGCCGAGGATGTGCCGGGCGAGCGTGGGGGTGCGGCGGATCTCGACGCCCTCGGTCGCCGGGTCGACGAGCAGCAGGCTGATGCCGCCGTGCTTCGGCTCGCGGGGACCGGTGCGCACGTAGGTGGCGATGGTGGTGTCGGGCAGTCCGGCGCCCGTGCACCACGCCTTCTGCCCGCGCACCAGGAAGTGCTCACCCAGGTCCTCGGCGGTGGTGCGCAGCGCGGCCGCGTCGGAGCCGCTGTCGGGCTCGCTGAGGCCGACGGCGAGCCGGTGGCGGCCGGTCATGACCTGCTCGCGGATGAACTCGCGCTGCGCCTCGCTGCCCCATCGGAAGACCGTGATCCCGGGGATGAGTACGCCGATGTAGCACATGGCCACGTCGAAGCTGGCCCGTCCCAGTTCCTCGGCGATCAGCACGAGCTCCAGCGGCCCGCCGCCGTCGCCGCCCTCCTCCTCGCTGAACGGAAGGGCGAACCACCCCATGTCGGCCATCCCGCGGAACAGCTCGGGCGGTACGGCTCCCTCCTCGTCCCACCGCTTGGCCCGCTCGGCCGGGCACACGTCGGCGACGAACTGCCGTGCCGTCGCGCGCAACAGGTCCTGCTCGTCGGTCAGCCCGAAGTCCACGGCCACTCCTCGCCACCCAGTCGCTCATTTATCTATCTAATTATTCTATGTTAGCGGATAGGGGGGCGGGTGAGCCGGTCCGAGGAGTCTTTTAGGGAAAACGCAACCAGCGGGTCTGCCGTAATCGGCAAACCCGCTGGTGAACACCGTCGGGACGACAGGATTTGAACCTGCGACCCCTTGACCCCCAGTCAAGTGCGCTACCAAGCTGCGCCACGTCCCGGTGTCTGTCTGACCTGGGGTTTCCCCTGGCCGGACGCGTTAGCAAACCATACCGCACTCCGGCCGTTGATCGCGCACGGCTTTTGTCTCAGCCGTCGGCCGGCAGCCCCAGCTCGGGGTAGGCCTCCAGCAGCCGGGTGGGGGCCGCCTGGCGCCAGGAGTCGGCGAGGATGTCCCGCAGCTCCCCCTCGTCCTCCAGCGCGGCGAGGCGGACTCGCACCCAGGCGAACTGCGCCTCGTGGCCGGCGATCCAGAACTTCTCCGGCTCCGCCAGCACCAGCTCGTCGCGCTCCGCCTTGGGGCAGCGCACGGCGATGGACGTCTCGTCCTCGGGCAGCGTGGCGAACATCTTCCCCGCGACCCGGAACGTGGGCATGCTCCAGGCGACCTTCTCCGCCGTGTCGGGCAGGGCAAGGGCGATACGGCGTACGTCTTCGGCATCCTGCATGCCCCGCACGGTAGCGGCTGCCACTGACAACCACCTGGTGAGGACGTCAATCGTCGGTTTCTCCGGGACCGGCGAGCCGCTTGTAGTAGATCGACGTCGGCCGCAGCACCCCGTCGGGACTGGCCGCGTAGTCCGGTATCGCGCCGACGCGGGTCCACCCGGCCGTGTCGTAGAGCCGCTCGGCGAGGCTGTCGGTCTCGGTGTCGAGGTGCAGCAGGGTGATGCCCGCCCCGGCCGCCGCGGACTCGGCGGTGGTCAGGAGCGTGCGGCCGAGGCCTCGTCCGCGGGCGTCCCGGTGCACCATCAGCTTGACCAGTTCGGCGCGGTGCCGGCTGTTGGGCTTGTCCGGGAAGGCCAGGCTGACGGTGCCGAGCGTGCGCCCGGCGTCCCGCGCCGCCCACACCGCGAGCCGCCCGGCCGCCACAGCGGCCACGCGCTCCTTCCACCAGGCGAGTGCCTGCCCGCGGTCCAGCGGCGCGAGGAAGCCGACCGAGGCTCCGCCGTCGACGGTGTCGACCAGCAGGTCGGCCAACTCCTCCACCCGCGCGTGCAGTTCGGTCACGTCCAGTCGCTCCGCCCTCACGGCAGCACCACCGCCAGCGCGTACCGGACCTCCTCGGAACCGGCGCACCTGAACCGCGTCGGACCCCACACCCGCAACCGCAGACAGTCCCCGGTGCCGAGCCGGTGCTCCACGTCCTGTGCCGTCACGTCCAGCGCCCCCTCCAGGACCCAGATGTGCTGTTCGAGACCGGGTACCGGCGGCCGGTCGTAGCCGATGTCGGCGCCCGCCGCGAGCCGCCCCTCGACCAGCTCGCCGCGCAGTCCGGCGTGCGGCGGTGACACCGAGCGCCGCACGAAACCGGAGGCCCGGTCCTCCCACACCGGCTGCTCGGCGGCCGGCACCAGCAGCGCGGGCTCCGCCTCGACCTCGCTGAGCAGCCGGGACATGGTCCGGCCGTAGACATGACACAGGCGGTTCAGGAGCGCGGCGGTCGGGCTGATCTCCGCCCGCTCGGCCCGCGACAGCGTCGACCTGCTGATCCCGCTCCGCTCCGCCAACTCCCCCAGCGACCAGCCCCGTTCGGCCCGCAGCTCGGCGAGCCGCGCGGCGAGCCGGGCGTCCACCGGGTCCGGGGCGACCTCCTCGAGGCTTCTCATATCCGGGACGCTATCCCGGATATGAGACACGCGGGTTACGGAAGCCTCACAGCACCGCCGTCTCTCCCGGGGCGTCCGGCCCCGCCGCCTCCCCCAGCGCGTCCAGCACCGGCCGGATCAGCGGATGCTCCTCGGCGCCCCGGCGCACGGCCGCGAAGACCCGCCGGGTCGGCGCGACCCCGTCGACGGCGCGGACGATCACTCCGGCCAGGTCCATGCCCTGCAGCGCCGACCTCGGTACGAGCGCCACCCCGGCGTCGGCCGCGGCGAGGGCGACGACGGCGCGGAAGTCGTCCGAGGAGTGCTCCAGGCGGGGCTGGAAGCCGGCCGTCTCGCAGGCCAGGACGACCACGTCGTGGCAGGGGTTGCCGGGGTAGGGGCCGATCCAGGGGTCCTTGGCCAGGTCGGCCAGCGGGATCTCGGCGGCTTCGGCCAGGCGGTGGCTGACCGGCACCACCGCGTCGAAGGGCTCCGCGTACAGCGGGACGTGCGCGAGGCGCGGGTCGTCGGCCGGCGGGGCCCCGCGGTACTCGACGGCGACGGCGACGTCCACCTGCCGGTCGAGGACCATCGGCAGGCTGGCGTCCCCCTCGGCGTCCTGGACGCGCAGGCGGATGCCGGGCGCGGTGACGGCGAGGCGGGCCACCGCCGGGGCCACGACCTGGGCGATGCCGGTCGCGAAGGAGGCGACGGTGACCGTGCCGGCGGCGCCCGAGCCGTACGCGGCGAGCTCGGCCTCCGCACGCTCCAGTTGGGCGAGCACGGCGTTGGTGTGGCTGAGCAGGATCTCGCCGGCCGGGGTGAGCCGTACGCCCTTGGCGCCGCGCTCGACCAGGCGGTGGCCGGTCTCCTGCTCCAGGGCGGTGAGCTGCTGGGAGACCGCGGAGGGGGTCAGATACAGCGCGGCGGCAGCCGCCGTCACCGTGCGGTGGTCGGCCACCGCACGGAGGATGTGGAGCCGCCGCGCTTCGATCATGGGATCGATTATCGCAATATGTCCCGGACGGTCGGGCCGGGTCAGCCCTCCAGCTCGGCCCGGGCCGCCACGAAGGCGTCCACGGCGCGGTTCACGTCGTCCGTCGAGTGCGCGGCGGACAGCTGGACGCGGATGCGGGCCTTGCCCTGCGGCACCACCGGGTAGGAGAAGCCGATCACGTAGACGCCTCGCTCCAGCAGCAGCTCCGCCAGCCGGGCCGCCTTCGCCGCGTCACCGATCATCACGGGCGCGATCGGGTGGTCACCGGGGAGGATCTCGAAGCCCTCCTCGGTCATACGGCGGCGGAAGAGCGCGGTGTTCTCGGTGAGATGGACGCGCAGGTCGTCCGCCGCCTCCAGCAGGTCGAGCACCTTCAGGGACGCGGCGGCGATCACCGGGGCCAGCGTGTTCGAGAAGAGGTACGGCCGGGAGCGCTGGCGCAGCAGGGCGACGATCTCGGCGCGGGCGGCCACGTAGCCGCCGGAGGCGCCGCCGAGGGCCTTGCCGAGGGTGCCGGTGACGATGTCGACGCGGTCCATGACCCCGTGCAGCTCAGGGGTGCCGCGGCCGCCGGGGCCGACGAAGCCGACGGCGTGCGAGTCGTCGACCATGACCATGGCGTCGTAGCGGTCGGCGAGGTCGCAGATCTCGCGCAGGGGTGCCACGTAGCCGTCCATGGAGAAGACGCCGTCGGTGACGATCAGCTTGCGCCGCGCACCGGCCGCCTCCTTCAACTGCCGTTCCAGATCGGCCAGATCGCGGTTGGCGTAGCGGAAGCGGCGGGCCTTGGACAGGCGGATGCCGTCGATGATCGAGGCGTGGTTGAGGGCGTCGGAGATCACCGCGTCCTCGGCGTCCAGCAGGGTCTCGAAGACGCCGCCGTTGGCGTCGAAGCAGGAGGAGTACAGGATCGTGTCCTCCTGGCCGAGGAACGCCGACAGCCGCGCCTCCAGCTCCTTGTGGACCTCCTGCGTGCCGCAGATGAAGCGGACCGAGGCCATGCCGTAGCCCCAGCGGTCCAGGGCCTCGTGGGCGGCAGCGATCACCTCGGGGTGGTCGGCGAGGCCCAGGTAGTTGTTGGCGCAGAAGTTGAGGACCTCGCCGGGCCGGCCGCCCGCGGACACGTTCACGGTCGCGGACTGCGGTGTGCCGATCACCCGCTCGGGCTTGTGCAGACCGGCGGCGCGGATCTCGTCGAGGGTGGCGCGCAGGTCGTCGCGCACGGAGTCGAACATCATCAGTCCCTAAAGAGGTTCAGTCCCTGAGGACGTCGGTGGGCGGTCGGGGGGGCGGTCGGAGGAGGGTCAGAGGGTCCAGTCCAGGATGACCTTGCCGCCGCGGCCGCTCGCCGCGTCGGCGAAGGCCGCCTCGAAGTCGCGGTGGCCGTACCGGCCGGTGATCACGGGGGCGAGGTCGAGTCCGCCCTCCAGCAGCACCGACATCGCGTACCAGGTCTCGAACATCTCGCGGCCGTAGATGCCCTTGAGGGTGATCATCGAGGTGACGATCCGGGCCCAGTCGACGGGGAACTCCTCGGCGGGCAGGCCGAGCATGGCGATACGGCCGCCGTGCGTCATGTTGGCGATCATGTCCCGCAGCGCCTCGGGCCGTCCGGACATCTCCAGACCGATGTCGAAGCCTTCGCGCAGGCCGAGCTCGCGCTGTCCGTCGGCGATGGCGGCCCGCGACACGTTCAGCGCCAGGCTCACGCCGATCTTGCGGGCCAGTTCCAGCCGCTCCTCGCTGACGTCGGTGACGACGACGTTGCGGGCGCCCGCGTGCCGGGCGACGGCGGCGGCCATGAGGCCGATCGGTCCGGCGCCGGTGATCAGCACGTCCTCGCCGACGAGCGGGAAGGACAGCGCGGTGTGCACGGCGTTGCCGAACGGGTCGAAGATCGCCGCGACATCGAGATCCACGGGCACCCGGTGGACCCACACGTTGGCGGCCGGGAGGGCGACGTACTCCGCGAAGGCCCCGTCGCGGCCGACGCCGAGCCCGACCGTGGCCCGGCACAGATGGCGCCGCCCGGCGAGGCAGTTGCGGCACTTGCCGCAGACCAGGTGGCCCTCGCCGCTGACCCGGTCACCGGGCTTGATGTCCGCGACGTCGCGCCCGGTCTCCACGACCTCGCCGACGAACTCGTGGCCGACGATCAGGGGGGTGCGGATCGCCTGTTGCGCCCAACCGTCCCAGGACCGGATGTGCAGGTCGGTGCCGCAGATGCCGGTGCGGAGCACCTTGATGAGGACGTCACCGGGTCCGACGGCGGGCTCCGGGACGTCCGCGAGCCACAGACCGGGCTCCGCCTTCTGCTTGACCAGCGCCTTCACGCCATGGCTCCTGTGCTCGGGGACCCGGACGCGGGCACGCCGAAGCGGGCCCGCGTCCGGGGAGGGGGGTGGAATCACCTGCAATCTGCCGCACCGGACCACCCCCGGTCCATCGAGGTTTTCTTAAGCCGCGCCGCAGCCTGGCTTCACGCCTCCTCGTCGAGGCGCCCTCGTGGTCCTCGCCGCGGCCGTGGCCGGCGCCGGGCTGCGGATCGGCTTCCCGCACCACATGGTCGTAGAAGGACACACAACAGCCTCGGGGCGGCGAGAATCGAGCAAGGACGCGGACGCTCTCGCCCCGCACTCGGCCAACTCACGTGGAGTCGCTCATGACCACCGCACGGGACCTCGCGATCGTCGCCCTGGAGGCGGCACCGGACCGGCCCGTCGAGCAGGGCGACCTCTCGCTCGCGCTCGCGGGAGCCGAGGTGTTCGACCTCATCGAGGCCAAGGCGCTCGTCCTGGACGGTGACCGGATCCTGCCGAGCGCCCAGGCGCCCACCGGTGACCGGCTGCTGGACGAGGCCGCCGGGACGCTCGTACGACAGGAGCCGTACGAGTCGGTCGAGGACTGGCTGTGGCGCCGGGGCCGCGGGCTCTCCTCCGCCTACGTCGAGGACTTCGAACGGGTCGGACTGACCGCTCGCCCGCGCGGCCAGCGGATTCCGCTGCGCACCTCCCGGACGGAGCTGGTCGACTCGGCGGCCCGGCGCGAGGCCGAGGACCGCTGGGCGGCGGGCGAACCGATCCTCGCCGCACTGGCGGCCGCGGCCGGCATCCGGGACGAACCCGCCGAGGACGCGGAGGCCCTCGCCGGCGAGACGGTCACGACGGTGCTGGCCGCCGTCGGCGACGCGGTGATGGAACTGGAGGCCGTACGCCAGCGCAAGGCGATCGAGGACGCCGCGTTCGACAACGTGTGGCGGGGCTACTAGAGCGCGCCCGCGGAAACCCGGTCGAGAAGGGCGCGACGGGCTGCGACGCCGGCCGGATGCTGCGCCGGCCGGCCTCCGTCTCCTCGAACAGCCGATACCAGACCGGTCGGCTGGTAGTCGCGGCGCGCCTCAGAGCAGCGGCAGCCCGTCTGCCTCGCGCCGTTCCAGCCGGGCCACGAGCTCCGCCGCCGAGGACTTGATGGTCTCCAGACCGGGTTTGCCCCAGGGCCGTGGCGCGACGTCGGCCACACACAGCGTGCCGAGCGTCATCCCTGTGCTGTCGATGAGCGGGGCACCGAGATAGGAGCGGATGCCGAACTCGTCGACCATCGGATTGCCCGCGAACCGGGGGTAGTCGCAGACGTCCTCCAGCACCAGCGCCTTGCGCCGGACCACCACATGGGGGCAGAAGCCGTGATCGCGGGCGAGTTCACGGCCCAGCACGGGTGTCGTCCCGTCGGTCCTCACGAACGGCGGCGCCACGTCCGGCAGATGCAGGCCCGCGAAGAACTGGCGGTGCTGGTCGATGAAGTTGACCATGGCGTACGGCGCCCCGGTGAGCCCGGCGAGCCGGCCGGCATAGGCGTCGAGATCGGGGTCCGGGCGTTCACCCAGGCCGAGTTGGCCGAGGCGCAGGGTGCGGGCGGGGGCCTCCTTGTCCTCCGGGGTGAGCAGCAGACGGCCGGCCGGACGCGCGGGGTCGTACCTCATGGGCGGTCACTGGGGACGTGGGCGCCGTGGCTCGGCGCAGGGGCCGGGGCGTGCGCGATCAGATGGCGTACGAGCGTCAGCAACGTCTGCACCCCCGAACTGGAGATACGGGCGTCGCACCGCACCACCGGGATCTCCGGCGGCAGGTCGATGGCGGCACGGACCTCCTCGGGGTCGTAGCGGTAGGAGCCGTCGAACTCGTTGATGGCGACGATGAAGCCCAGGCCGCGCTGCTCGAAGAAGTCCACCGCGGCGAAGCACTCCTCGAGGCGCCGGGTGTCGGCGAGGATCACCGCGCCGAGCGCGCCCTCGGAGAGTTCGTCCCACATGAACCAGAACCGCTCCTGTCCCGGCGTGCCGAACAGGTAGAGCACGTGTTCCGGATCGAGGGTGATGCGGCCGAAGTCCATGGCCACCGTCGTCTCGACCTTGTTCTCGATCCCGTCGAGACGGTCGGTCGCGGCGCTGACCGTGGTGAGCAGCTCCTCCGTGCTCAGCGGCGCGATCTCGCTGACCGCGCCCACGAAGGTCGTCTTGCCGACCCCGAAACCGCCCGCGACCAGGATCTTCAGTGCGGTCGGGAAGGGGTCAGAGCTGTCGTCGTAGTCCATCGAGCACTGCCTCCAGAAGGGCCCGGTCAGTCGGGTTGTGGTGGAACTCGGGGGGCTTGGTGGTCAGCGCCCCGCAGTCGACGAGGTCCGACAGCAGCACCTTGGTGACCACCGCCGGCAGCTTGAGATGGGCGGCGACCTCGGCGACCGACACGGGCGCGCGGCACAGGTCGAGCGCCTGCTGGTGCTCGGGGCCGAGATAGCCGAGGGGCGTGGCCCCGGTGGCCATCACGTGCGACAGCAGGTCGAGGGCGATGCTCGGCCGGGTGCGGCCGTTGCTGACCGTGAAGGGGCGCACCAGCCGTCCGGCCGCGTCGTCGAGCCAGGGCCCGTCGCCGGCCGTCACCACGCTCAAGGCCTCATCGCCGGGGGTTCGACGGCATGCTGCCGGGGTGCGGAGACCAGGTACGGGCGGACGCTCTTGACCAGCATCGCCATCTCGTAGCCGAGGACCGCCGCGTCGGCCTCGCGGCCGGCCAGCACGGCGAGACAGGTGCCGGAGCCGGCGGTGGTGACGAACAGCAGGGTCGCGTCGAGCTCCACGACGACCTGGCGGACCTCGCCGCCGTCGCCGAAGCGCACCCCGGCGCTGCGGCCGAGGGAGTACAGGCCCGAGGCCAGCGCGGCCATGTGGTCGGCGCTGTCCGCGTCGAGGCCGTGGACCGACTTCACGAGCCCGTCGCAGGACAGAAGAACCGCACTGGTGGTGTGCGGTACGCGCTGCACGAGGCCGCTCATCAGCCAGTCGAGATCGGATACATGACCGGTCGGCGCATCGCTCGCCATGGTGGATCGACTCCTTGGGGTACGAAGGTCTGCGGGAGCGGCGGGGGTGAGTACGGGGGTGCGGGCTGGGCTCGTCATCCGGCTGGTGCGCTCCCGTCGTGCCGGGTGGGACGGTCATGGCCGCGAGCCGCTGCCGGGCGCGCCTCCGCTATGTGCGCGGGGTCCATGCGCGGAACGTCCCTACGCGGTACGTCCGTGCGCGGTACGTCCGTGCGCGGTACGTCCGTGCGCGGTACGTCCCTGCGCGGTACGTCCATGCCGTGCGGCGGAGTGGTGGCGGAGGCGTCCGTGGGGGGACCGGCCGTGTGGCGGACCGCCGTGTGTGAGACGTCCGGGTGACCCGATGCGGAGGTGTGCGGGGCGGACATGTAGGCGCCCCCCATGTCGTCCAGGGCATCCAGATGGGAGCGCTCCATGGGCGGCGCCGCCATGGGGTCCGAGCCCATGTGGTCGGCCTCCAGGTGCTGCTGGGCCTCCGCCAGGCCGATGCCCCGTTGGAAGGCGGCCATCAGGCCCGGGTCGTGGCCGGCGGGGGCGTCGGCGTCCTGGCGGGGCGCGGGACCGTCGCGCAGCTGCGGGGCGATGTGCTCCTGGGCGCGGCGGCGCGGGAGTTGGGGCTTGCCCATGGTGCCGCGAACCGTCCCGGTGCGGGGCGTGGCCGACGCGGCCACGTTCTCCGCGACGACCCGCCGGTCGTCGGGCCGGATCCCGGGCACGGCCTCCGCGGGATTGGGCCGCTCCCCCTGGGCACCCCGCACGGGCAGCGGCGCGGGCCCGCTCCCCTGCCCCGTGGCGTGGCCACCACCCGCGCCGGCCGTACCGCCCCCCGCGACGGAGAGGTCCGCCCCGGCGCTGCCGGTGGTGCGGTCGCTCGTCATGGAACCGTTCACCGAGGTGCCGTTCGCAGCGGCGCCGGCCCGCATACCGCCGCCCGCCCCGGCTCCGCCCCCGACGGGGCTCGCCGACGTGCTGCCGTTCGGCGTGACGGCGGCGGTACCCGTGCTCTCCCACGGCTCTACATGTCGCGGCGCCGGCGGTGGGGGCACGAGGCGGTGGCCGCCGGTCGCGGGACCCGGGCCGGACGACTGCGCCGGCGTCGCCGTGGCGCCGTGCGGATGGGGTACGGCCCCGGGGGCGCCCTGCGCCGGGCCCAACAGGCCCTGCGGTACGACGAGTACGGCCTGGACGCCGCCGTAGATGTTGGTCTGCAGCCGGACGTGGATGCCGTGCCGCCGCGCCAGCTGCGAGACGACGAACAGCCCGATGCGGCCGTCCGCGAGCAGGCTCGCGACGTTGACCTGGTCGGGGTCGGCGAGCAGCGCGTTCATCTTCTTCTGCTCGGCGACCGGCATGCCCAGACCCCGGTCCTCGACCTCCACGGCGAGCCCCGAGGTGACGAGGTTGGCCCGCAGCAGGACCTGGGTGTGCGGGGCGGAGAACACCGTGGCGTTCTCGACCAGTTCGGCCAGCAGATGGATGACGTCGGCCACGGCGTGCCCGCGCAGGGTGCCGTCGATCGGCGGCACCAGCTTCACCCGGGAGTACTGCTCGACCTCGGCGATGGCGGAGCGCAGCACCTCCGTCATGGACACCGGATGGCTCCACTGCCGACGGGAGACGGCACCGCCGAGGACGGCGAGGTTCTCCGCGTGCCGGCGGATCCGGGTGGCGAGATGGTCGACGTGGAAGAGGCCCTTGAGGAGGTCGGGGTCCTCCATCTCGTTCTCCAGCTCGTCGAGGATCGAGATCTCCCGGTGCACCAGCGACTGCAACCGCCGGGCGAGGTTGACGAACACCTCGAGCTTCTGTTCGCTGCCCGCCTGGCTGGACAGCTGCGCGGCCTGCACGACGGCGGTGACGGCGCCGTCGTGCGCCCGGCTCAGGTCGGCGGCGAGCAGTTCGAAGTCGTCCGCGTCGTCGGCGGGCGCGCCGCGCGGTGTGCGCTGGGGCGGGGCCTCGCCGCGGCGCAGCGCCTCGACGAGCGCGCGCAGATCGGCCTCGCCGCGCGCGGCGCTGCGGCGCAGCGCGGCGACGCGGTCGCTCACGGTCCGGGCGGCCCGGTCGGCAGCCACGGCCGCGGTGGCGATGGCGGCCAGCGCCACCGAGACCGCGCCGCCGAGCACTCCCCACAGCGTGAGCCCGGGCCGGACCCCGGCGGAGCGGACCGTGAACAGCACGGCCGCGCTGGCGCTCAGGGCGACCGCGATGGGCGGCAGCACGGCGAGCCGGAGCAACTGGGGCCGTATGTGGGTCTCGGGCAGCGAGGCAGCGGTGCGGGCGACGGGCCGTCCGTGCCGTCCGCCCTCACGGCGGTCTGCGCGTGCGGCCGGTGCGCGGAGGTGAGACATCGGTGTCCTCGTCGTACGGGTCCGTCGGTGCCCGGGGCGCGGGCTGCGCGGTTCGGGCAGGGGTTGCCCGATGGACACTCACAGTAGTCGCCAAGGCATCATGTGCGGTGGGCAGTTGACAAAGTCCCACGCGAAGCGTCCCGCTCTGGTATGAGGCGTCGTACGACAGACCGATAAACACAGCGGACAGTCGATCTGGCTCGAGAAAGGATCGATCAGTGCTGGTCAGAAGTGGTCGGCAGGAATGATCGAGGGCCGGGGAGCCCTCGCTCCCCGGCCCTCTCGGATTGCCGCCGGTTGCCGCCCTCCGCCCGCCCGCCGACCGGACCGGACCGTTTCGGACGCTCCCCGAACCCCGGCGAGTCACCCCCTGAACGTCACTGTCCGTGTCAACGGTCGACGCGCACTCACGCCTTCGGCTGAGTGAAGCGGATGCTGTTGCCGAAGGGGTCCCGCAGGCCGCAGTCGATGCCGTACGGGCGCTCGGTGGGCTCCTCGGTGAACTCGACACCCTTGGCCCGCAGCGTCTCGTAGGTCTTGCGGCAGTCCTCCGTGCCGAAGATGAGGAAGCCGCCCGTCGCCCCCTTGGTGAGCAGTTCGCGGACCTGCTCGGCGGTCTCCTCGGACAGGCGCGGCGGGCCGGGCCGCTCCAGCAGGACCTCGCGGTCGGGCTGGCCGGGGACGTTGACGGTGAGCCAGCGCATGAAGCCGAGGTCGGCGTCGGTGTTGACCTCCAGGCCGAGCTTGCCGACGTAGAAGTCGAGGGCCTCGTCCTGGTCGAGTACGTAGATCTGCGAGTGCGTGATTCCTGTGAACATGGGCATCACGCTACGAGCCCCGCCCGGCGAAAACTTATCCAAAACTGCTCAGTCGCCCGAACGCCGGGCAGACCGCGCCCGCGGGCCGGCCGTCAGGCGCTCGGCCGCATCCATGCCATCGTGAAGCAGGTCGGCACATCCAGGGCCACGGCCTCCTTGCGGTACTCGCGCGGCGAGCGGCCGACGACGTCGCGGAAGGTGCGGCTGAAGGTGCCGGGGCTGCCGAAGCCGACCTCGAAACAGATGTCCGTGACGCTGCGGTCGGTCTCGCGCAGCTGGAACATCGCGCGTTCGACGCGGCGGCGCTGGAGGTAGCGGTGCGGGGTCTCGCCGAAGGTGGCGCGGAAGGTGCGGGCGAAGTGGGCCGGGGAGACATGGGCGATCCGCGCCAGGGCCGGTACGTCCAGGGGCTGCGCGTAGGCTCGGTCCATCGCGTCCCGGGCGCGCAGCATCCGGCGGTTGGTCTCTTCGGCGGCGCGGCTCACGGCGCCATCACACCACGGGGTGGCTCAGGGCGGCGAGGTTGGGGCCGGGCAGGTGGATCCAGCCCTCCCGCAGGGCGGCGGCACGCTCCTCCGCCGAGGACGGCCACCGGGTGTCGCCCACCAGCACGGCACGGGCGACCAGGGCGCAGACCAGTGCGTCGAGGTGGTCGTGGCTGGCGACGCACCGCGTGCGCACCTCTTCCGGCAGCGCCCGCCCCAGCCCCGCCTCGAGGGACCCGAGCACATACTCCCGCACCGCCCGTGCGTCGGGTGTGGCGTTCTTGTAACTGCCGGCGGGACGGATGCCCCACAGCCGCAGCGCGGCCGCGGGGTACACCTCGGCGACCGGCCCGGAGCCGTCCCGTGGCACGGATCCGGTGCCGAGGGCGTCCAGGAGGCGGGCCGCCCGGAGCGCGACCACGCCGAGGAGGTCGGTGGAGACCGACAGGGGCGGCCGCATCGCGGTCGCCTTCCAGGTGAGGTCGTCGGTGAGCCGGAAGCGCAGTGGGTCCAGTCCCGGCCTGCCGTCCGTACGATCCCCGAAGCGGGCCGGTGACGGCAGCGGCAGCCCCTGATGGTGGGCCGCGATCGTGTCCACGAAGCCGGTCGGCCAGCCGAGCGGACAGTCCAGCCCCGTCTTGTCGGCACCGCGGACCAGGGCCAGCAGTTCCTCGTCCCCCTCCGGCACGACGAACTCCGCCGTCGGCGCGCCCACGTGGTCCCACTCCACCCGGCACACAGCGGTACGCCGAGCGCTGGCGGCGAGATCGACCCCGAGGGTCACGACCTGCCGACGCGGCATTCCGGGCCCCTCCCACCCCTGCTCAGCTGACGCCCCGCACACTCACGCCCCGGCGTTCCTCCGTCGAGCACCACCACGCCCCCGGGATCACGGCCCGGACGACCACCCCGTGGTCCCTGGCGGTCGCCGCAGCCCGCCTCACCCGGCCGGCACCGTCTCCGGATCCCCGCTCCCCTCGGCGCCCCTCGCGTCGGCCTGTTCCTTCGCCGCCGAGTCCGCCGCCGTCTTGATCGCGGCCCCGGCGACGGCCTCCGCCGTCGGCCAGCCGCTCGCCGGCTCCTGGGCCACCGCGCGCCACCAGGGGTCGCCGGGGACGGTCTCGGCGGTGGGCTCGAAGGGCTCTCCGGGACGGGGCAGCGCGATGCGGGAGCCGGTGGCGTGGGCAGCGGCGACCGTGCCCTCGCCGGGCTCGGCCCAGGGGTGGGTGGCCAGGTTGAAGGTGGCCCAGTGGATGGGCATCATCACGCCGTGCGGCGCTCCGCCCTGGAGGTCGAGGTGGGCTCGCATGCCCTCCTCGGGCGTCATGTGGATGTCCGGCCAGAAGTCGGAGTACGCGCCGATCTGGATCATCGTGGCGTCGAACGGACCGTGCGCGGCGCCGATGTCCTTGAAGCCCTCGAAGTACCCGGTGTCGCCGCTGTGGTAGACGCGGTGCTCGCCCCCGGCGACCGACCAGGAGGCCCAGAGCGTGTGCTGGGTGTTGCGCATGCCGCGTCCGCAGAAGTGTCGGGCCGGGGTGGCGGTGAGGGTGAGGCCGCCGATCCTCGTCTCCTCGTGCCAGTCCAACTCGCGGATCCGGTCGGCGGAGACGCCCCACAGCTCGAGGTGCTCGCCGACGCCCAGCGGAACGGCGAACAGGGTGTCCGTGCCGGCCAGCGTCTTGATGCTGGGCATGTCCAGGTGGTCGTAGTGGTCGTGCGAGATGACGACGACGTCGACCGGGCCGAGCGCGGCGAGGGGCAGCGGCACGGGGTGCAGTCGCTTCGGTCCGACGAAGGAGAAGGGGGAGCAGCGCTCGCCCCAGACGGGGTCGAACAGGACCCGGTGTCCGTCGATCTCCGCGAGCACGCTGGAGTGCCCCATCCAGGTCAGCCGCAGCCCGCTGGCGGGCGGCCTGGCGATGTCCGCCAGCGTGGTGGCGTGCACCGGGATGTTCCCCTTGGGGGCGCGCCGGGGCCGCTCCTCCTTGTCGAAGAAGACCTTCGCGAAGTCCATCGTCGAGCCGGAGGGCCTGATCCGGGCGGTGCCTCCGGGGTTCTGGAAGACGCCGTCCTTGAAGTGGGGCGATCTGCGGATGCGCGCCATGCGCTCACCACTCGGGTCCGCGCCGAAGGCCGCGGGCTGCAGCGCGCGGAGCCCGGAGCTCAGGGAACGGAAACCGGACACGGTACCTCCAGGTGGAGTCGGTGAGGCGTTCCATTATGGTCGCCCCCTCGGACAACACCGGGATCGTCCCGTTGCTGCCGGACGGTTTCCAAAGAAAACCCAAAGAACCGAACCCTTCCCCGGCGGTCCCGGACCGGGCGGCGGCCCCGTTGACACGGAACCCGACCGCTCCCGATACTGACTCGCGATTCAGTAATTGCCCGGCGGCCCGCTGGAGGCACCGTGTCCAACCTGCCCACCGAGCTCGTCCCGCTCAGTCCGGAGCAGTACGACATCGTGGACCTCACCCGCGCGTTCGCCCGCGAGGAGATACGCCCCCGCGCGCGTGCCGTCGACGAGGCGGACGTCGAGACGCCGTGGGACCTGTGGCGCAAGGCCGCCAAGGTGGGGATCACCGGGTTCATGCTCCCCGAGGAGTACGGCGGGGGCGGCTTCACCGACGTGTTCACGCAGGTCCTGGTCCAGAAGGAGCTGTGCGTCGGCGACCTGGGCATCGGCAATCTGCTCTGCTCGAACGGCTTCTTCGCCGACCCGGTCCTGGAGCTGGGCACCGAGGAGCAGAAGCGCGCCTGGCTGACCCCGCTCACCCGCCCCGACACGCCGATGACCGCCCTGGCGACCACCGAGCCGGGCGCGGGCTCCGACGCAGCCTCGATCATCACCACGGCCCGCCGCACCGAGGGCGGTTACCGGATCGACGGCCAGAAGGCGTGGATCTCCAACGCGGGCGAGGCCGAGCTGTATGTGGTGTTCGCCAAGACCGACCCGTCGCTGCGCTCCCGTGGCGTGTCCGCGTTCCTGCTGCGCAAGGAAACCGAGGGTGTCTCCTTCGGCGAGCCGATGCGCACGATGGGCCAGCGGGCGATCGTGTGCCGGGACGTCTTCGTCCCCGAGGAGGACCGGCTCGGCGCGGAGGGAGAGGACTTCCACGGACTGATGCGGACCTTCGACGTCTCGCGCACGGTGCTGGGGGCGGCCGCGACGGGCGTGGCGCGGGCCGCGTACGAGTACGCGCGCGACTACGCGCGTGAGCGGCGGCAGTTCGGCAGGCCGATCATCGAGCACCAGGCCGTCGCCTTCCGGCTCGCGGACATGCGCACGCGCGTGGAGCAGGCCTGGCTGATGACCTGGCGGGCGGCGCGTCGGCTGGACGCCGGTCTCGGGGCGACCGCCGAGGCGGCGATGGCGAAGCTGACGGCCTCCGAGACCGCCGCCTACTGCACCTGGGCGGCCGTGCAGACGCTGGGCGGCTGGGGCTACTCGCGCGAGTTCCCCGTCGAGCAGTGGATGCGCGACGCCAGGCTGGAGGAGATCGAGGAGGGCACGTCCGACATCATGCGGCTCGTCATCGCGCGCGACCTGTGACCGAGCGGGCCGCGCTGCCGCGGGAGGGGGCGGCAGCGCGGCCGAGCGTCCCGGCGGCGCACACGCGTACGCGCGCGGGGGCGCCACCCGTCCCTGAGACCCCGTCCGCCCCACCCCTGATCACCCCCGTCGAGGAGACCGCATGACCGCCCCCCTGATGTCGCTCACCTGGACCGACCACCTCACCGGCCGCCAGGGGTTCCTCGTCGTCGACCGGCTGCTGCGCGGCGTCGCCAGCGGCGGGCTGCGCATGCGCGCGGGCTGCACCCTTGAGGAGGTCGCCGGGCTCGCGCGCGGGATGACCATGAAGGAGGCGCTGCACTACAACCCGGAGGGCCGCTACATCCCGCTGGGCGGGGCGAAGGGCGGCATCGACTGCGACCCCCAGGACCCGGGGGCGTACGGGCTGCTGGTGCGCTATCTGCGCGCCATGAGGCCGTACATCGAGAACTTCTGGACCACCGGTGAGGACCTCGGTCTCACCCAGGACCTGGTGGACCGGGCGGCGGCCGAGGCGGGGCTGGTCTCCTCCGTCCAGGCCGTGTATCCGCTGCTGGACGACGAGGCGACGGCCCGGCGGCGGCTCGCTGACGCGTTCGCGGTCGAGGTGGACGGCATCGGGCTGGACGAACTGGTCGGCGGCTGCGGAGTCGCCGAGTCGGCGCTGGCGGCCCTGGACCGGGCCGGTGTGCCGTACGCGGGCACGCGGGTCGCGGTGCAGGGCCTCGGCACCATGGGCGGGGCGACGGCCCGCTTCCTCACGCGCGCGGGGCTGACCGTCGTCGCCGTCGCCGACATCAAGGGCACGATGGTCAACCCGGCGGGCCTGGACGTGGAGACGCTGCTGGCCGCGCGGGACGCCTACGGCACCGTCGACCGCGCCGCCCTGCGCCCCGAGGACCGTGAACTGCCCGGCGACGCCTGGCTGTCCGCCGACGCGGAGGTGCTGGTGCCGGCGGCGGTGTCGTACGCGATCGACGCCGCCGAGCAGGAGCGGATCACCGCCCGCTGGATCGTCGAGGCGGCCAACATGCCGGTGCTGCCCGAGGCGGAGGAACTGCTCGCCGCGCGCGGGGTGACCGTGCTGCCGGACGTGGTCGTCAACTCCGGGACGAACGCCTGGTGGTGGTGGACCCTGTTCGGGGACATCGGCGCCGACGCGGACGAGGCGTTCGCCCACACCCGGCGCTCGATGCGGGCCCTGGTGGAGCAGATGCTGGCCCGCGCGGAGGCGGACGGGATCACCCCGCGCGCGGCGGCCCACGCCATCGTCGCCGACCGGCTGCCGGTGATCGCGGAGCGGTTCGGGTGGTATCGGTGACACCGGCCGACCCGGCCGGTGACGGACCGGGCGCAAGCGCCCTGCCGGACGCCCTGTTCGACCCCGCCTCCGTGGCCGTCGTGGGCGCCTCCGACACCCCGGAGAAGTGGGGCTACTGGCTGGCGAAGGGCGCCCTCGCCGGGCGGGGGCGGCGCGCCGTGCATCTGGTGAACCGTCGGGGCGGGGGCCTCGACGGGAGCCGTTCCGCCCCGGTCTCGACGGTGTGTCGTGCGAGCACGTCGTCGTCGCCGTCCCGCACGCGCACATGCGCCGGGTCGTGGCGCAGGGGCTGAAGGCCGGCGCCCGCTGCCTCACGGTGATCGCCTCGGGCGGCGATCCGGCCGAGGAGCGCGCGCTCGCCGAGCTCGTCCGCGCCCGCGGCGCCCGGCTGCTCGGGCCCAACTGCATGGGCCTGGTCGACACCACCACCCAATTGCGGCTGAGCTGGGGCGACTTCCCGGTCGGCGCGGTGGGACTCGTCTCGCAGAGCGGCAACCTGGCCCTGGAGATCGGACGCCTCCTCGCCCGCGCGGACAGGGCTTCTCCCGCTTCGTCTCCCTCGGCAACCAGCGGGACATCGACGCGGCGGACGCCCTGGACGCGCTGATCGCCCACGCACCGACCCGGGTGATCGCCGCCCACGTCGAGGACTTCCGGGACGGTCGCCGCCTCGCCGGCAGCACGCCGACACGGCCCTCGCCCCCGCGCCGCTCACCCGTGCACGCGCGCGTGCCCTGTTCCTGGAACTGCGCCACGCGCCCCTGCTGACCGGCTGGCGCGGCGCCCCGCCCGTCGAGCTGAACGCGGCGGCGGCCGCCGTGTGCGCAGTGGCGCGAGCGGGGGCGGAGCATCCGGAACTGGCCGAACTGGAGGTCAATCCCCTGCTGGTGCACCCGGTGGGGCGATCGCTCTCGACGCGCACGGCGTGCTGGGCGCCGGATAGGGTCGTGCGGCGTGACGGTTCGACTGTGTTGTCTGCTGTGGGCCCGGCCAGGTGCCGGTGAGGCCCTGGGCGCGTACGAGGACAAGGTGCTGGCGCTGCTGGGCGAGCACGGCGGGCGGGTGCTGCAGCGGGTCCGCGCCGACGGCGCCGAGGGGCGTCCGGACGAGATCCAGCTGATCGAGTTCGACTCGCAGGCCGGTTTCGACGCCTTCATGGCGGACGAGCGGCGCACCGCCCTGGCCGGCGAGCGCGACGCGGCGGTCGCGCGGACCGAGCTGTACCCGGTTGAACTGGTCGGACAGCCGCCCGACCCCGCGCCATCAGCGGCGACGGAATAAGGTGACCGCGTGGCGAGAGTGCGGTTGAGCGTGGCGGAGCGGCGCGAGGAGTTGCTGCGGGCCGCCATCGAGCAGATCGAGGCGCGGGGCGTGGCGGCGGTCAGGATCGCCGACGTGGCCTCGGCGCTCGGCGTGAGCAACGCGCTGGTGCTGTATCACTTCTCGACCAAGGAGAAGCTGGTGGCCGCCGCGTTCACCCACGCGGCCGAGGACGACCTGGCCCATCTCCGCAAACTGCTCGGCCGGCGCACCACGGCGCTGCGGCGGCTGCGCTCGGCCGTGCGCTGGTACGCGCCGACCGGGCAGGCCAAGGGCTGGCGGCTGTGGATCGAGGGCTGGGCGGCCGCCCTGCGCGAACCCGTGCTGCAGGAGGTCACCCGTGACCTCGACCGGCGGTGGAAGGCGGCGCTGGCCGAGGTCATCGCTGAGGGCGTGGCCGCGGGCGAGTTCCGCTGCCCCGACCCGTTGGGCACGGCCCTGCGGCTGACGGCGCTGCTGGACGGGCTCGCCGTACAGCTGACGTCCTACCCGGGCGCGGTGTCACGGGCCCGCGCCCAGGAGTGGGTGGACGAGGCGGTGGCCCGCGAACTGGGGCTGGAGCGGGAGGCGTTGACCGCGCCGGAGCGGTGAGCTCCGGCACGCGTCGCTCTCAGGCCACCGGGGCGATCCGCATCTTGATGTCGTCCGGCGACAGCGCGCCCTTGGCCGTCACGTGGTCGCCCGAGGACTCCCCGCGCAGCCGGCGCCCGATCCACGGCACCAGGTACTCGCGCGCCCAGTGCACGTCGTCCCGCCGCACCTCGAGGGTGCCGCGCGGCGGCAGCGGCGGCCAGGGCTGGTCCGGGTCGGCCGGGACCTCCAGGCCGAGGACCTGACCGGCGCGCAGCGCCACGCGTGTGTGCCCCTCAGGCGAGAGGTGCAGCCGGTCGTCGTCCCAGGCCCTGCGGTCCTGCACGGTCTTGAGGGACCACAGGTCGAGCACGGGACAGCCGTACCGGTCGGCGATGGCCCGGACATGTCCGTTGTAGGTGGCGATCTTGCCGCGCAGATGCTTGAGCACGGGCACGCCACGAGTGTCGAAGCCGGTCGTCACCATGACGGTGCCGGCGGCCCCGGTGAGCCGGGCGACCGCACGCTCGAAGCGCTCGGCGACCTCGTCCGGGTCGGTGCCGGGCCGGATGATGTCGTTGCCGCCGGCACAGAAGGAGACCAGGTCCGGGGCGAGTTCCTCGGCCTGCGGAACCTGGTCCGCCACGATCTGGTCGAGCAGCTTGCCGCGCACGGCGAGGTTGGCGTAGGCGAAGTCGCCTTCGGGCCGCCGGTCCGCGAGCAGCACGGCGAACCGGTCCGCCCAGCCGACCATGGCTCCGTCGGGGCCGGGATCGCCGACGCCCTCGGTGAAGCTGTCCCCCACCGCGACGTACGACCCGATCACTGTCCTGCTGTCTCTGCTGTCACTTTTCGAATCGTCTGCCACGGCGGCCATGATTCACCTTCTAATGTGACCTACGCGACCGTAAGAAAGGGTTGACGGTCGGTGAGATAAGCCACGTCCAAAGGGTTGGGCAAGGCAGGAATAACTCTCGGATCGCCGATGTTGAGCGGTCGATCGCCGGACGGCGAAATCTCTGCAACACCGAAGGCCGGACCCGGGGATCGGGGTCCGGCCTTCGGCGGCGTGTGGGGCGCGCGGTCGGCGGGGGGTCAGCCGACGGCGACGCCCTTGGAACGGAGGTAGGCGACGGGGTCCACGTCGGAGCCGTAGTCCGGCGTGGTGCGGATCTCGAAGTGCAGGTGCGGGCCCGTCACGTTGCCGGTCGCACCGGAGAGACCCAGCTGCTGGCCCGCGCTCACGCTCTGGCCGACCGAGACGGAGATCTGGGAGAGGTGGCCGTACTGCGCGTAGTGGCCGTCGGCGAGTTTGATGACGACCTGGTTGCCGTACGCACCGCCCCATCCGGCGGTGACGACCGTGCCCGCGCCCACGGCCTTGACCGGGGTGCCGGTCGGGACGACGAAGTCGACGCCGGTGTGGTAGCCGCTGGACCACATGCTGCCGGCGACGTGGTAGCCGGTGCCGATGGTGCCGCCGGTCACCGGGAGGGTGAAGCCGGTGCTGGTCGACTCGGCGGCCTGGGTGGCCTTCGTCGCCTTCGTCGCCTTCGACACCTTCGACGCCTTCGACGCGGAGGAAGCGCTCGACGAGGCGGAGGAGGAGGCAGCGGAGGTGGAGGACTTGGTGGCGCCGGTCGTCGCCTTGCCGCCGAGGGTGAGCTTGAGGCCCGGGTGGATCAGCGACGGGTCGTCGCCGACGGCCTGGCGGTTGTCCGCGTACAGCTTCTGCCAGCCGCCCCGGACGTGCTGCTCGTCGGCGATCTTCGCGAGGTAGTCGCCGGCCCGGACCGAATAGGTGCGCACACCCGTGTTGTTGGCGTTCGCCTTCTTCTCGGTCGCCTTCTTCTCGGCGGCCGGAAGCGACTGGACGGTCTTTTCGGAAACCGACTGGGAAGCCGACTGCGCGGTGGCCGCGTGGGCTCCGGTGGCCCCTATGAGCGGGAGGGCGAGAGCGGCGCCGCCGGTTCCGGCGACGGCGATGGAACGGGTGAAGCGCTTGGGCTTCGGGCGGCGGTGCTTACCCTTCGCGGGCATGGCGAATTCCTCTCCGTCGCCTGCGAGGTGAGCTGTCGGGTGCGGGCTGGAGATGCCCGGCCGCGCTTTTCGGCGCGGCTTTACCCCTAGCCGTTCCGGAGACCGGAACAGGCGTCGTACCTGTGGGTCCCCCGCTCCTGCCGTTCACGGGTGAGTTGTGCGGGCTCCGGGCGGCGGCAGGATTGGGCGTCCGTCCGGATTGGTGGCGAACGTAAGCGACCAGGACGCAAAGGGACAAGCGGCGGTTCCCCGTGCATGCGTTTCTGCTGATCGACTGTGGGAATTCACGGTCACCCTCCGTGAATTACAGTTCCACCCCTTTGTCCAAAGCCCCTTGAAACCCTTATGAATTACGTGAACATGACGCGCCACGCACCGTCACGGATATGACGCTCCTCACGTGACGGTGCTCCAGCATTCCCCATTCCAGAGCGAGTTGGAATGAAGACACCAATTCGGACAGAAGACTCAGATGCCACGGAGTCGGATGACTTTCGCATCGAGGTCGCCGCGCAGCGCGGTGTCCAGCCCGTGATGCAGCAGTACGGCCCCACGGTGAATTTCGCCCGTTTCAGGGCATTCGTAGGAGGCTGTCGGGTCGAGTCCGCGCAGTCGCAGTGCCGGTACGGGCTCGCCGTAACTCTGTGCCTGGAGCCAGGCCAGGACGACCGACTCGTCGCCGCGCACGTACTGCACGGCGCTGAGCCCGCCCGTCGGGGGCCGCAGCCGGTGGAGGTCGCCGTGCTGCACCAGGGGCCGGATCTCCTTGTAGAGGCTCACCCAGTCACCGGCTTCGGCGAGCTCCTCCTCGGTCCACTGGGTGAGGTCTCCGCCGACGCCCAGCACACCCGCCATGGCGCTGACGAACCGGAAGCGCAGGGAGCTGACCCGGTCGTTGAGCTGGGTGTTGGGACTGTCGGTGACCCAGGCGGCCATCACACGCGCGGGGTGGATCTGGCTGAAGCCGTGCTGGATGGCGAGCCGGTCGAGCGGGTCGGTGTTGTCGGAGGTCCACACCTGGTCGGTACGGCTCATGATGCCGAGGTCGATCCGGCCGCCACCGCCCGAGCACGACTCGAAGACGACGTCCGGGTGGGCCGCCCGCAGCCGGTCCAGCAGCGCGTACAGCGCGCGGACGTGGTCGACCCACAGGCGCTGCGGGTAGGGGTCGCCGGGCCAGCCGGCGTCGGTGAAGCAGCGGTTGAAGTCCCACTTGACGTAGTCGACGGGGGCGCTGGACAGGAGCGTGTCGAGCTGCTGCCAGAGGTACTCCTGGACGTCCTCGCGGGCCAGGTTCAGTACGAGCTGGTTGCGGAACTCCGTGCGCCTGCGGCCCGGCTGGAACTGCACCCAGTCGGGGTGGGCGCGGTAGAGGTCGCTGTCCGGGTTCACCATCTCGGGCTCGACCCAGATGCCGAACTGCATACCGAGGGTGTGCACGTAGTCGGCGAGCGGCGCCAGGCCCTTGGGGAAGCGGTCGGGGTTGGGCGTCCAGTCGCCGAGCCCGGCACGGTCGCTGGTGCGCTTGCCGAACCAGCCGTCGTCGACGACGAACAGCTCGACGCCGATGGCGGCGGCCCGGCGGGCGAGCGCCCCCTGCTGCTCCTCGGAGATGTCGAACTCCGTGGCCTCCCAGGAGTTGAACAGCACCGGCCGGTCCCGGTCCGCGTCCGGGATGACGTAGGCGCGCTGGTAGGCGTGCCAGGCGCGGCTCGCGCCGCCGAAGCCGCCGTCGCTCCACAGCCCGGCGAAGACGGGGGTGGTGTACGACTCCCCCGCGCCCAGGAGCAGCAGCCCGGAGTCGTCGTACCCGGCGCCGCCGGTGATCTGCACCCGCGCGTCCGGGAGCTGCGCCACCGCGATCCGCCAGGAACCGGACCAGCCGAGCGCGCAGCCGTAGACCTCGCCGCGCTCCTCGGTGGCGTCGGTGTCGAGGGCGACCCAGGGCAGGTGCTGATGCCCGGTGTGGCCGCGGCGGCTGCCGATGACCTTCTCGCCGTGGGTGAGCGGCGCGGCGGTCAGCAGGGACTCGGCGGCCCAGCGGCCGTGCAGCTGGGAGAGCCGCCAGCCCTCGCGGTCGGGCAGCGTCCAGGTGGCGGCGTCGGCGCGCAGCAGCTCCAGGGGCGCCGGTCCCTCGTTGTCGAGGCTCACCCAGCGTTCCACGACGTCGTGCCGCATGCGGTAGTGCAGCGTGATGACGAGCCCGCCGTCACGGAAGCGCAGCCGCAGATGGTCGCCCTCCGCCTCGTGCGCCTCGAAGCGCCACTCGGTGCCGCGCCGCTCCTCGGTGCGCACGGACAGGGCGGGCCGCGCGAACCGGGGACCACCCTCGACCGGGTACTCCTCGCGGCCGTCCAGCGGCGACTCGAAGGGCCGGTAGACCGGCAGCGGGCGGACTGCGAGCGCCTCGGCGTCCGCGAGCGCGATCCGCGGGCCCCAGTGCAGGTGCAGCAGCTCGCCGTCCTCGGTCAGATGGACGGCGTACCCGCTGGCCGGACCGGTCAGGAGCCAGGTACGGCCGTTGTCGGAGATCTCCAGCATCAAGCCCTCACACGTTCGAACAGGTCCGATCAAGCGGCAACATCATCAACGTCAGCGGGCCTCGGCGGCAACGCCTGTGGACAACTCATTGCCTGGGTAACCCATGTCGTATCGTCGAGGAGGTGCCCGTCGTCGAGCCGCGCCGGCGGGGCCGACCCTGAGGAGGCCCCGTGACGCAGCAGGTCCCGTCGACCGAGCCCGAGCTGACCGCCGTGCGCAACTTCCGCGACGTCGGCGGGCTTCCGACGGCGGACGGACGGCGGGTGCGGCAGGGAGTGCTGTTCCGCAGCGGCCATCTCGCGCACGCCACGCAGGAGGACGCCGCGTTCCTCTCGTCGCTGGGACTGCACACGATCTTCGACTTCCGCAACGCGGCGGACCAGAAGCTGGAGGGCCCGGACGTCGAGCTGCCGGGCGTACGCAATGTGAACCTGCCGCTGACGGATCCGGCGGACGGCTCCGGGTTCTGGAAGATGGTCCGGGACGGCGAGATCGACCAGCTGCGGGAGATCCTCGGCGACGGCAAGGCGGCCAACCGCATGATCGTCTCCTACCGCACGATCATCCGGGAGCGCACCGCCGAGCACGCGCGTGTGCTGCGTTCGCTCGCCGAGGACAGCGTGCCCGCGCTGATGCACTGCGCGGCGGGCAAGGACCGCGCGGGCCTGTCCATAGCCGTGACCCTGCTCGCGCTGGGCGTCGAGCGGGAGGCGATCGTCGCCGACTACCTGGAGTCCAACGCCAAGCACCGCCGCTACAAGGTGCGGCGCAGCAGCTCCTCCGGCGCCGGCTACTCCCCCGAGGTCATGGAGCTGCTCAGCCCCCTGTTCGAGGCGCGCGTCGAATACCTGGAGGCGGCCTTCGAGACCATCCAGGAGACGTGGGGCGGCGTCGAGACCTATCTGGAGCAGGGGCTCGGGGTGACACCGGAGATCCGCGAGCGGCTGCGGGAGCGGCTGCTCGACTGACCGCGGGCTACTTGGCGCCGACCTCGAACAGCAGATAGACGAAGGCCGCGAACAGGTGCCCGACCGCGATGTAGATGATCAGCCGCACCCACAGGGCACGGGGGAACTTCTCTTCCATGTTGCTGTTGCTCATGGCATGTCTCCGGTGACGGGGCCCAGGCACACCGCGGCCGTGGGACTCTGCAGCAGGGTGTGGACGAACAGGAGCTCGACGCCGTCGGCGTCCTGGGCGGCGATCCGGTGCGGGGTCAGCGAGTCGAAGTGCGCGCTGTCCCCCGGTCCGAGCCGGTGCGTGGTGTCGCCGAGGCGCAGCCACAGCAGTCCCTCGAGGACGTACAGCCACTCCTCGCCGGGATGCACACGCACGATGTCGCCCTGCGAGCCGTGCGGCACGCGCACCCGCAGGGCCTGCATCCCGCGGCCGGACGCACCGGCCTGCCAGTACGTCCAGCCGCCCGCGACGGTCGGTTCCATGTCGGCGGCGCGTACCACGGCGTCCCGTTCGGCGACCGTCTCGCCGAGCAGCTCCGAGACGGTCGTACCGTAGATACGGGCGAGGGCGAGCAGCACCGGCAGTGAGGGCTGGCGCTGCCCGGTCTCCAGCCGGGAGAGATGGGCCGGTGACAGCCCCGCGGTGCGCGCCGCCGCCTCCAGGGTGAGGGCGGCACGCCGGCGCAGGGCGCGGAGCTGCGGCGCGACGGCGGGCAGGACCTCGTCCGGCGCGGCCGGGGGCCCGGTCTCGGGAGAGCTCATGCTCTCCATTCAGCCGCACTCTTGCCTCTGCGGCAAATTTCTTGCCTCAGAGGCAAAAGGGCTCAGGGTGTCATTCCGGGGCCGTCCTCGTCTCGTACGCCTTGTACCGTACGTCGGGGTCCGGGTGCCGGCGCAGCAGCCGCAGAAGCGACCGCCACTCCTCGGGCCAGCCGAGGCCGCCGGCCGTTCCGTCCACCAACTGCGCCGCGAGCAGCCCGGGCACCGTGCCGCCGTCGCGGGCCAGCCGCTGGGCCGCCGCCAGCATGGCCGCAGCCCGCTCGGGCCGAGCTCGGTGCGCCCAGCCCGCCTCCAGCCGGCCCGACACTTGAAGCGCGACCGCCGTTCCGGTGCCCTCCAGCGCCTGAGCCAGGTCCAGCAGCCGCCCGAGCAACTGGTCCGGTTCCTCGGTGCGGTCCACCAACCGGCGCAGCAGACCTGCCCGTTCGGCGGCCAGCAGCGGTTCCGGCGCGAGCAGCGCGGCGATCTCCTCGAGCACCTCGAGCCGTTCGACGGCGTTGTAGGAAGGCGACACCAGGGACCGCAGCCGCTGCAGCGCCGGCAGATCCCGGTCCTCCAGCGCCTCGCAGCCGCCCTCGGGCGTCCGCATCGCGGCCAGCAGCCGGGTCACCGCGCCGTGGAAGGCACTGCCGGGAGCGGCGCCGGCCACGGGGTGGGGCGGGTCGGCGAAGGCGAGGTCGCGCAGCACCGATGCCGCATGGCTCCAGTGCTCCCGGTTGTCCAGGTCGCACACCGTGCCGGCGATCCGGTCGGCCAGCCCGGGCGCGTACCGGGTCCAGGGGGCCAGCCCGCGCAGGAAGGCCCAGCCGGAGAAGTCCTCGTGCGAGGCCAGACCGGCGTCGTAGACCGCGTCCACCACCGCCGCGTACCGCCCGCGCTGCGCCTCGGCCAGTTCCCAGGGCCCCACCTCGACGACGGCCCGGAGTACGCCGGGAGTGTCGTCCCGTGCGGCCGCGTCCAGCAGGTGCCAGGCCTCCGGCACGCCCAGCAGGGGCGGAAGCACCCGGATCACGGCGGTCCGGACGTCGGGGTGCGTGTCGGGGGCGAAGCCGCGCGCGAGCAGCGCCACCGCCTGACGCGGCGGCAGGAAGCGGGCCGCGAGGCGCACGGCCTCCTTGCGGGAGGTCACCTTCGCGGGCCGCTCGCCCGTCAGCAACGGGCTGAGGGCGGCGGCGAGTTCGGAGGGGGCGGTGAAGCGGGCGGCGCGGCTCGCCGCGTACACCGCGACCCGGGCCCGGTCACCGGCCGCCTGGTCCAGGAGCACCAGCAGGGCGTCCTGGGGGCGGTCGGTCCAGGGCAGCGCGGCGAGCGCCGCCTCGGCGACGACCACCTCCTCGTCGTCCTTGTGCCGCATGGCCAGGGCCAGACCCACTTCCGGCACCGGGGCGGCGGCGCGGAGCGCGGCGGCCCGGTCGTCCAGGGGCCGGGAGCGGTCCTCGGTGATCTGCTCGGCGAGCCGTGCCGCGGCCCGCTGCTGGCGGGGCAGCCAGCGGTCGGCGGCGCCGAGGTCCGGCAGCGGGCGCGCGGCCCCGGCGACCAGGAAGCGCCCGTACGGCGGGGTGTCGGCCAGCAGGACGTCCAGCAGGTCCGTGCGCTCGCGGGACAGTACCCGCCGTACCGGCGCGAGGGCGACCGCCGACGGTTCCTGTTCGACGATCCGGGCCGCCCGTTCCCCGCGGGTGGCCGGTGCGGCCAGCCACAGCGTCGCGGCCGCCTCGAACGTCAGGTCGTCGCCGCGCTCCAGCGCCAGGGCGAGCATGTCCTGCAGCGCGGGCATCCGACGGGCCCGCGGGCCGAACGCGGCGGCCAGGCCGAGCAGCAGCCGGAAGTCGGACCGGTCCGCCGCCGCCTCCAGCCAGGGGCGCAGCGCCTCGAACACCTCGTGCTCCTGGCCGCGCCGCAGGACGCGGTGCAGCGGCCCGAAGTCGGGTACGCCGACCCTGCCCGTGATCCGTTCCAGCGTGCTCAACGCCCAGGCGCGCAGGGCCGTTTCGTCGTCGCCGGCGTGCTCGACGAGGACGCGCTCGGCGAGGGTGCGCAATGCCGTCAGGGTGCCGGCCGAACAGTCCCGGGCCTGGAGGGCGTCGAGGGCGACACGGTCGAGCGGCTCGCCGTCCGCGGAGGTGAACAGCCGCGGATGCGTCTCGGCGAGCGCCTCCAGCGCGGCCGAGCGCACGGGGTCCTGGTCGTTGCGGAGCCGGCCCGCCGCGTCCAGCACCTCGGTGATCGCCTCCCGGCCGCCGTCCCGGGCCGCGCAGGCCACGAACAGCGGCCAGGCGGCGGCGCGGTCGTCGGCGTCGGGCCGCCGGATCGCGGCGATCAGGAAGGGGCGTGCCTGGTCGTACGGGCCGTGGGCGAGCGTGTCCAGGTCGTCCCAGGCGTCGACCCGCTCGCCGAACTCGGCGGCCGCCCTGCGCACTTCGGCCCAGCGGCGCTCGCGCGGCAGCAGGCCGAGCACGGACAGGGCCGGGTCCCAGTGCGTCCCCTCCGCGGTGACCGCGTCGAGGAAGGCCGTCCGTCTGCCCGGCGCCATGGCCTTCAGCAGCCCGGCGAGGTGGTCGCGGCGCTGTATCCAGTGGCGGCCCAGCAGCGGCAGGGACGGCGGCTCGGCGCGCACCAGCCGGCGCAGCACGCCGGGCGGCGGCACGGGCTCGTGGCGCGGTGGGTCCCGGCGCGGGGAGATGATCCAGCGCACGACCCGCTCGGCGTCGGCGTCGACGAGCGCGCCGAGGCCGCCGAACAGGCCGGGCGGCAGGGCGGCCGGGCCGTGCCGTTCCAGCAGGGCCAGGACCCCCTCGGGCAGCCGCGGGGCGAGTGCCGCGACCGTCGTGGCGTTCAGCCGCCACCACTCCTCCCGGGCCCGGTGGTCGGACCGGTCGGCCAGGGCGCGTTCGGCGTGGGCCAGTACCGGGCCGGGGTGGCGCCGGGCGAGCCGTGGCCAGTTCTCCACGGCGTGGGCGAGCCGGGGCAGCTCCTGTGCGACGAAGGGCGTGGAGCAGGCGGGCAGCAGACGCGCGGCCTCGGCCTCGCCCCACTCCTCGCCGAGCCGGGTCACCAGCCGCTCGGCGAGCGCGCCGCGGCCACCGGAGGCGAGCAGCCGGGCCAGCCGGCCCCGCAGCGCGGCCGGTGCGTCGTCGTACGCCGCCTCCACCGCCGCGTCCCGCACGGGCAGGGTGCGGGCGGCGCGCTGGGCGTATCCGGCGACGACCGCGTCCGGGTCGGCGAGCCGGGCGGCGAGGAAGCCGGCGTCCCGGCCGACGAGGGCGGCCAGCGCGGCGAGGCGGCGCCCGTAGGGGCCGCGGGCGTCGAGGTCGGTGAGGAGCGGAGCGAGTTCCCCCTGCTCCACGAGCCGGCGCGCGGTCTTGGCGGTGAGGGCGAGACGGGCCGGGAAAGACAGTCCTTCGAGTGCGGAGAGCAACTGCTCCGCGGTGGTCGGCATCCGGCGATTGTGCCGCACAGTGATCGCTCGCGCGATCGATTATTCGGGCGGCCGGGGGCCGTGGAGCGACCCCGGCCGCCCGGCGCGTCAGCGATTGGCCACGGCCTGCTTCACCAGCGTCTTGCTGAAGTCCCACATCAGCCCGCCGCCGCTGTGCGCGTCGTCCATCACGGCCGTGAAGGCGTCCACGAACCGGTCGACCTCCGGCTCGCCGACGACCAGCGGCGGGATCAGCTTGATCACCTCCAGGTGGTCGCCGGAGACCTGAGTGAGGATCCGGTGCCGCTGCAGCAGCGGTACGACGACCATCTGCGCGAACAGTCCCTTGCGGGCGGCCTGCAGCATGGTCCAACGGCCGCGCAGCTTCAGCGACTTGGGCTTGCCGAACTCGATGCCGATCATCAGGCCCCGGCCGCGTACGTCGGCGAGCAGCTCGTACTTGTCGATCAGCGCCGCCAGCCGGGACTTCAACAGGTCGCCCGTACGTCGGGCGTTCGCGACGATCTGCTCGTCCTCCATGACCGACAGCACGGCGAGGCCGGCCGCCATGGCCTGGGCGTTGGAGCCGAAGCTGGCGGAGTGGACCAGCACCCGGTCCATGGACGAGTAGACCTTCTTGAAGATCCAGTCCTTGCCGAGGGTGGCGCCGACGGGGACGTAACCGCCGGACAGGGCCTTGGCCACGCACACCAGGTCCGGTTCGACGCCCTCCTCGTGCTGGTAGGCGTAGAAATCGCCGGTGCGGCCGAGGCCCGTCTGGACCTCGTCCGCGATCAGCAGCGCCTTGTGCCGGCGCAGGAGTTCCTGGGCGGCGCGCAGATAGCCGGGCGGACTCTCGTGCACGCCCTTGCCCTGGATCGGCTCGACGATCAGGGCGGCGACGTCGCCCTTCTTCAACTCCCTTTCCAGCGCCTCTAGATCACCGAGCGGAACGGCCGTGTCGGGCAGCAGCGGGGCGAAGCCGTCGCGGAAGCCGTCCTCGCCGTTGACCGACAGCGAACCGGTGGTCAGCCCGTGGAAGGCGTGGTCGCAGTACAGGACGCGCGGCCTGCCGGTGGCGAACCGGGCGAACTTCAGCGCGGTCTCCACCGCCTCCGTACCGCTGTTGCCGAAGAACACCCGGTCCAGGTGCGGGCTGTACGTCAGCAGCTTCTCCGCGAGCAGGCCGGGCAGCGGCTGGCAGTCGAAGCGGGTGAGGTCGGCGAGAGAGGCGTCGAGGACGTCGTGCAGTGCCTTGCGGACGACGGGGTGGTGGCGGCCGACGCCCATCACCCCGAACCCGGCGAGCATGTCCAGGTAGTCGTTGCCGTCCGCGTCCCAGAAGTGGGCACCCTCGGCCCGCTCGTAGACCTTGTCGAAGCCGATCGTGTGCAGCATGCGCGGGAGTTGGTGGTTCAGGTACTTCCCGTGCAGCTCGTAGCGCTCGGCTCCGCGCTCGGCCAAGAGTGCGGCGAGGTCGAACTCCTTGGTCATTCAGCCCTCTCCTTGACGGTGCCGTCCGTCTGTTCCTCGACGGCCAGGGTGTCCTCGGCCTCCTTGACGGCGAGGCTCGCGCTGATCCGGCCGGCCACCTCCACCGGCGTGAGACCGATGTCGGCCAGCACCTCGCCGCGCTTGGCATGCGCGAGGAACTGCTCCGGGATGCCGAACCGCCGTACGGGCACGTCGACTTCGGCGTCCGAGAGGGCGAGCGCGACCGCCGAGCCCACTCCGGCGGAGCGGCTGTTGTCCTCGACGACGGCCACCAGCCGGTGTTCCGCGGCGAGGCCCGGGAGCGCCGGGTCGACGGGTTTGACCCAGCGTGGGTCCACGACCGTGCAGGAGATCCTGCGCGCCTGCAGCAGCTCGGCGGCCTGCAGACACACCGGTGCCATCACACCGACGGCGACCAGCAGGACCTCGGGTGTGCCGGGGTCCCGGTGCAGGACGTCGAGGCCTCCGACCCGGTCGATCGCCGGGATCTCGGGTCCCACCGACTCCTTCGGGAAGCGGACCAGCGTCGGCGCGTCGTCGACGGCGACGGCCTCGCGCAGCTGGGCGCGCAGCTGGTCGGCGTCGCGCGGTGCGGCGATCCTGAGGCCGGGGACGACCTGGAGGATCGACATGTCCCACATGCCGTTGTGGGAGGGCCCGTCGACGCCCGTGACGCCCGCCCGGTCCAGGACGAACGTCACGCCGCAGCGGTGCAGGGCCACGTCCATCAGCAACTGGTCGAAGGCGCGGTTGAGGAAGGTGGCGTAGACGGCGACCACGGGGTGCAGGCCTCCGGTCGCGAGGCCGGCCGCGCTCACCGCCGCGTGCTGCTCGGCGATGCCCACGTCCCACACCCGGTCCGGGAACTTCGCGGCGAACTTGCCGAGCCCCACCGGGTGCAGCATCGCCGCGGTGATCGCGACGACGTCCTCCCGCTCCTCCCCGATCCTGACGATCTCGTCGCCGAACACCGAGGTCCAGGACGGGGAGTTGGACGGCGTGAGCGGCTCGCAGGTGAGCGGGTCCATCACGCCGACGGTGTGGAAGTGGTCCTCCTCATGGGCGAGGGCGGGCTCGTAGCCGCGGCCCTTCTCCGTGAGGCAGTGGACGAGGACCGGCCCGTGGAAGCGTTTCGCCCGCCGGAGCGCGGACTCCACGGCGCCGATGTCGTGTCCGTCGATCGGGCCGACGTACTTCAGGCCCAGGTCCTCGAACATGCCCTGCGGGGCGAAGGCGTCCTTGAAGCCCTTCTTCGCGCCGTGCAGGGACTCGTAGATGGTGTTGCCGACGATGGGCGTGCGCAGCAGCACGTCCTTGCCCCAGGCGAGCACCTTCTCGTAGCCGTCGGTGGTGCGCAGGGTGGCCAGGTGGTTGGCGAGGCCGCCGATGGTGGGCGCGTAGGAGCGCTCGTTGTCGTTGACGACGATGATCAGCGGCCGGTCCTTGGCGGCCGCGATGTTGTTCAGCGCCTCCCAGGCCATGCCGCCGGTCAGCGCGCCGTCGCCGATGACCGCGACGACGTGTCCCTTCTCGCCCTGCACCTCGCGGGCCTTGGCGAGACCGTCGGCCCAGCCGAGCGCGGTGGAGGCGTGGCTGTTCTCGACGATGTCGTGCTCGGACTCATCGCGCGAGGGGTAGCCGGAGAGGCCGCCCTTGCCGCGCAGCTTGGAGAAGTCCTTGCGCCCGGTGAGGATCTTGTGGACGTAGCTCTGGTGGCCGGTGTCCCACACGATGCGGTCGACGGGCGACTCGAAGACCCGGTGCAGCGCGATGGACAGTTCCACCACGCCCAGGTTGGGCCCGAGGTGCCCACCGGTCCTGGCCACCGCGTGCACCAGGAACTCCCTGATCTCCTCGGACAGTTCACGCAGTTCGCTCTCGGACAGCGCCTTCAGGTCGCGTGGTCCCCGGATGTTCTCCAGAATCGTCACGGTCGGGCCCCCTTCGGTCCGTGCTGTTCAACTCACGGTGACGGCCGGCTCCCCCGACGCGACGCCGTCCTGTTCCATCTGCTCGGCGATCTTCATCGCCTCCTCGATGAGGGTCTCCACGATCTTCGACTCGGGGACGGTCTTGACGACCTCACCCTTGACGAAGATCTGCCCCTTGCCGTTGCCGGAGGCGACCCCCAGGTCGGCCTCCCGCGCCTCACCGGGACCGTTGACCACACAGCCCATCACGGCCACCCGCAACGGGACTTCCATGCCCTCCAGGCCCGCCGTGACCTCGTCGGCGAGCTTGTAGACGTCGACCTGCGCCCGACCGCAGGACGGACAGGACACGATCTCCAGCCGCCGCTGCCTGAGCCCCAGCGACTGGAGGATCTGGATGCCGACCTTGACCTCCTCGGCGGGCGGGGCCGACAGGGAGACCCTGATGGTGTCGCCGATGCCCTGGGAGAGCAGCGCCCCGAAGGCGACCGCCGACTTGATCGTGCCCTGGAAGGCGGGACCGGCCTCGGTCACACCCAGGTGCAGCGGGTACTCGCACCGGGCGGCGAGCTGCCGGTAGGCCTCGATCATCACGACCGGGTCGTTGTGCTTGACCGAGATCTTGATGTCCCGGAAGTCGTGCTCCTCGAACAACGACGCCTCCCACAGCGCCGATTCGACCAGCGCCTCCGGGGTCGCCCTGCCGTGCTTCTGCAGCAGCCGCTTGTCGAGGGACCCGGCGTTGACCCCGATCCGGATCGGCGTGCCGTGGTCCTTGGCGGCCCGCGCGATCTCCTTGATCTGGTCGTCGAACTTCTTGATGTTGCCGGGGTTCACCCGCACGGCCGCGCAGCCCGCCTCGATGGCCGCGAACACGTACTTCGGCTGGAAGTGGATGTCCGCGATCACCGGGATCTGCGACTTGCGGGCGATGGTCGCGAGGGCGTCCGCGTCGTCCTGCGTGGGGCAGGCGACGCGGACGATCTGGCAGCCGGAGGCGGTGAGTTCCGCGATCTGCTGCAGGGTGGCGCCGATGTCCGACGTACGAGTCGTCGTCATCGACTGCACCGACACCGGGGCCCCGCCCCCGACCGGCACCGGCCCGACATGGATCTGCCGCGACACGCGCCGCTCGGCGATCGGCCGGGCCGGTACCTCGGGGACGCCCAGGGAGATGGCGCTCACGTCGTCACTCCCGGTTTCCCGCGACCGTCTCGCGCATCGCGCGCAGGGACTCCTTCAGCGACCCCATGGTCGCGAGGACGGCGGTGGGCTCGTAGCCGCAGTGCGCCATGCAGTTGGCGCAGCGCGGGTCCTTGCCGCGGCCGTACTTGTCCCAGTCGGTCTTCTCGATGAGTTCGCGGTACGTCGGCACGTACCCGTCGCTCATCAGGTAGCAGGGTCGCTGCCAGCCGAACAGCGAATAGTTCGGGATCGCCCAGGCGGTGCACGGGAAGTCGACCTTGCCCTCGAGGAAGTCGAGGAACAGCGGCGAGTGGTTCAGCCGCCACTTGCGCCGGTTGCCGCCCGCGAAGGCCTTCTTGAACAGCTCGCGGGTCTGCTCCACGCCCAGGAAGTGCTCCTGGTCGGGCGCCTTCTCGTAGGCGTAGGCGGGCGAGATCATCATCTCGTCGACCTCTAGGTCGTCGTTGAGGAAATTGAGCACCTCGATGATGGTCTGCGGGGTGTCGGTGTTGAAGAAGGTCGAGTTGGTGGTGACCCGGAAGCCGCGCCGCTTGGCCTCCTTGATCGCCTCCACGGCCTCCTCGAACACGCCCTCCTTGGCCACCGACTCGTCGTGCCTCTCCTGCAGACCGTCGATGTGCACCGTGAAGGCGAAGTACGGGGAGGGCTTGAACTTGTCCATCTTCTTGCGCAGCAGCATGGCGTTGGTGCAGAGGAAGACGTACTTCTTCTTGGCCACCAACTGCCGCACGATCTCGTCGATCTGAGGGTGCATCAGCGGCTCGCCGCCGGCGATGGACACCATCGGCGCACCGGACTCCAGCACCGCGCCCACGGCCTGCGCGACCGGCATGCGCTGCTTGAGCACGCCCGCCGGGTGCTGGATCTTGCCGCAGCCCTCGCACTTCAGGTTGCACGCGAAAAGAGGTTCCAGCTCCACGATGATCGGGAACTTGTCCCGCTTGCGGAGCTTCTGTTCGGCCAGGTAAGTAGCGACCTTGATGGACTGGCGCAGCGGCATGGCCATCTGGCTCACCTCCGGGGGAGCAGCAAAGAACGGTGCCATTCGAAAAAAGCGGGAAGTACGGAACGAAGGACGCGGAAGGCTGATATTCCACCGCGCACCGTGCCGATCCGGACGAGTTCATGGTCAGGAGCGTCCACGACCACCCGTACGGCCGCAACCGGGCGCTCGCCGGTGCGCACGGCGCTCAGGAGCGTCGCCGCCGATTCCATGTCGACCGCGATCGCGCCGGTCGCCAGCAGATCCGACCGTTCCTGACCGCGGACGACGTGATCGGAGCCGGTGAGCGGCCCGGTGTGGACGGTGCGGCCGGGCACGGCGCGCGCCAGTGCCTCGACCAGCAGCTCGGTGCCGACGCACGGGACGGTCCCGCGCGGATGCCGGGTCTCCTCGGCGACGACCAGGTCGCCGGGGTGCATGCCGGGGGCGAGGCCGGCGCAGAAGCCGGTGGCCAGGACGGCGGCCCCGGCGAGCTGCGGCCGGGACAGCACCCGGGTGGTGGAGACCTCGGCCGCCTCGGGCCCCATGCCGGTGCGCAGCACGGTGACCGGCCCGTCGGCCCCGCCCCGGTCGCTCGTGCGCAGGGCGAAGCGTTCGATGCCGAGTGCGCAGGCGATCAGCAGCGGGGCGGAGGCGGGCTCGGTGGTCATCAGCCCCCCTTGCCGACGGCTGCCACCACGGACGGCTCTCCGTGGACGTACCGGCCGAGGGCGGTCAGCGGGAAGACCTGCCGGTAGAGGTGGTAGTTGATGGAGAAGTCCCAGGGGAAGCCGGTTCCGGTGAAGTACGGCTCGTCCCAGGAGCCGTCCTCGCGCTGGGTGGCCGCGAGCCATGCGACGCCGCGCTCGACGGCCTTGGACTCCTGTTCCCCCGCCGCGAGCAGGGCCATCAGCGCCCACGCGGTCTGCGAGGCGGTGGAGGCGCCCTTGCCGCTCCACTTCCTCGCGTCCTGGTAGGAGCGCAGGTCCTCGCCCCAGCCGCCGTCGTCGTTCTGCACCGACTCCAGCCAGGCGACCGCACGGCGGATCGCCGGGTGCGAGCCGGGGAAGCCGGCCGCGACGAGGGCGGGGACGACGGACCCGGTGCCGTAGACGTAGTTGACGCCCCAGCGCCCGAACCACGAGCCGTCCGGCTCCTGTTCGGCCAGCAGCCACTCGATGCCGCGCCGGGTGCGCGGGTCGTGGGAAAGGCCCTCGACGGCCAGCATCTCCACCACATGGGCGGTGACGTCGGCGGACGGCGGGTCGATGACCTCGCCGAAGTCGCAGAACGGCAGCCGGTTGGGGAAGGGACTGGTGTTGTCGACGTCGAAGGCACCCCAAGCGCCGTTCCTGGACTGCATGCCGAGGTTCCAGCGCACCCCGCGCCCGATGGCCTTCTCCACCCGCTCCGGGTCGTGGTGTCTGACCCGGCGCAGCGCGAGGACCACCTCGGCGGTGTCGTCGATGTCGGGGTAGTTGTCGTTGTGGAATTCGAACGCCCAGCCGCCCGGGGGCAGTTGGGGTCGCTTGACGGCCCAGTCGCCGGGCCGGACGATCTCCTCGCCGAGCATCCAGTCGGCGGCCTTGACGAGTTGCGGGTGGTCGGCCGGGACGCCCGCGTCGGCGAGGGCGATGGTGGCGAGGCAGGTGTCCCACACCGGCGACTGGCAGGCCTCGATCATCCGGGCCCCGTCCTCGCGCCACACCGCGAAGCGGTCCAGGGACGCCAACCCCTCGCGCATGACCGGGTGTTCGAGGTCATAGCCGAGCAGGTACAGGGCGATGACCGAGTAGACGGCCGGCGGCTGGATGCCACCCCAGCAGCCGTCGTTCTCCTGGCGCTCGATGATCCAGCGGGCCGCGGAGTTCATCGCCGCCCTGCGCAGCCGGCGCGGCACGACCTTGCGCAGCTGGTGCAGCGCCTTGTCGAGGCGCTGGAAGACGCCGTCCCAACTGGCCACCGGGGCAAGGGGGCTGGGTGGATTGGGCTGGGCCGGGTCGGTGTGCAGTTCGTCGAGCGGGAAGGGCGCGGGCCGCACCGGCCGCTTCGCGGAGACGATCGTCAGCGGGACGATGGTCTGCCGGGCCCAGCACCCGAATTCGTAGATGTTCAGCGGCATCCACTGGGGGAAGTAGATCAGCTCCGGCGGCAGTTCGGGCAGGTCCTCCCACTTCCACCAGCCGAACAGGGCGAGCCAGATCCGGGTGAAGACACGGGCCGCGGCGATGCCGCCCTGGTCCCGGATCCAGGCGGAGGCCTTCGCCATGTGCGGGGCGTCCGGCTCGTCGCCGGCCAGGCGCAGGGCGACGTACGCCTCGATGGTCGTGGACAGTTCACCGGGTCCGCCGTAGAACGTGGCCCAGGTGCCGTCCGCGCGCTGCTCGCCGCGGATGAAGAGTCCGGCGGCGTGCCGCGTGGAGTCGTCGAGGATGCCCAGGAACTGCCGCAGCAGCAGGTCCTCGGCGTCCATCGTCACATTGGTCTCGAGGTCGCCCTTCCACCAGCCCTGGGCGTCCTGCCGCGACAGCAGGAAGTCGGTGGAGCGTTGTACTGCGCGTACGGCGGCGTCGCGTACCCCCGCCGCCACGGGGGTGGTGCTGTCGGTTTCGCTGGCCGAGGCAGCTCGGGGCGACACGGCTCCGGTGCTTCCGTCGGTCGTCGCTGTCATGGCTTCCCCTTCGTGCAGTCGTGCGAGTCGTGCTGCTGTGGGTCCGCCGTCGGCCGGTGCCGGAAACCTCCTGCCGGCACCGGCCGGCGACTACGCGAGGGCTATTCGACCGATAATGATCATCTCTTCCGTACGACGACGAAGTCGGCGAGTGCCGCGAACCGGTCCCGTACCGGGTCGGGCATGTCGATGGCGTCCAGGGCCTCCACGGCGACCGTGTGCTGGCGGCGGGCCTCCTCGGCCGTCCACTCCCGGCCGCCCGCCTTCTCGATGAGGGCGGCGCGGGCGGCGAACTCCTCCTCGGAGAAATTCTCGAAGTCGCTGCTCTTGGCGTCGGCGGCGAGGATCTCGCCGAGCCGCTCGGAGGCCGGGCCGCCGGCCGCGAGGGCGGCCACCACCGGCAGGGACTTCTTGCGCTGGCGCAGGTCGCTCCAGGTCTGCTTGCCGGTGGAGACCGGGTCGCCCCAGATGCCGAGCAGGTCGTCGACGGCCTGGAAGGCGAGTCCGAGGTGGTAGCCGTACTTCTCCAGCGTGTCCGCGGTGCGGTCGTCGGCGCCGCCGAGCACCGCGCCGATGGAGGAGGCGCAGGCGAGCAGGGCTCCGGTCTTGTTGCCCTCCATCTCCAGGCACTCCTCGACGCTGACGCGGTCGCGGTGCTCGTAGGAGATGTCCTGGGCCTGGCCGTCGATCAGGGCGCGGGTGGCGGTGGTGAGGCGTCGGGTGGCGCGGCCGGCCTCGACCGAGCCGAGTTCCAGGAGGACCTCGTTGGCGAGGGCGAACAGGGCGTCGCCGACGAGGATCGCCTGGGCGGGGCCGTGCACCTTCCACACGGTGTCGCGGTGGCGGCGCTGTTCGTCGCCGTCCATCAGGTCGTCGTGCAGCAGGGAGAAGTTGTGGACGAGTTCGACGGCGACGGCGCCGGGGATGCCGACCTCGGGCGCAGCGCCGGTGACCTCGGCGGACAGCACGGCGAGGGCGGGGCGCACGGCCTTGCCGCCGTCGCCGTCGGCGGGGTTGCCCTGCGCGTCGATCCAGCCGAAGTGGTAGGCGGAAACGGTGTCCATGGGAGGGGCCAGACGGTCCACGGCCGCCCGCAGTACCGGTGTGGCAAGGGTCCGGCCGCGCTCCAGGAGCGCGGTCACGTCCACTGCGGTCGCTCGATCGGCCGTCTCGGCCGGGGGCACAGTGGGCACAGTCTCTCCTCTTGTTGCGGTACCGGGGGTGCGGGGGCCGCCCGCCGCCTGCTGATCGAGCATCACGCGGCCTCCTCGAAGTCGAAGAGGTGGCGGGGGCGGGGCCGGCCCAGGGCGGAGAGCGCGGCGTCCGCCGCGCTCACACCGCTGCGGACCGCACTCTCCATGGTCGCGGGCCACCCGGTGGCGGTCCACGCTCCGGCCAGGTAGAGGCCGGGGGCTTTCGTACGGGCGCCGGGCCGCAGCCGTCCGACGCCGGGGGTCGGAGCGAACGTCGCCGTGCGCTCCCTGGTCACGAAGAAGTCCCGCACCACGGCGCCGCGGGCACCGGGAAGCAGTCGCTCCAGTTCCGGCAGGTAGCGCTCGCGCAGCGCCGCGACCGGTTCGTCGATCTCGTCCCGCGCAGCCGACTGCGACAGCGCGAGGTACTGGCCCTCGCGCAGCCCGGAGGCGTCGGTGCGGTCGAAGACCCACTGCACCGGGCTGCCGAGGGCCGCGAAGAAGGGCTTCGTGAGCACCGTGCGGTCGTAGACGACATGGACGTTGAGGATCGGCGCGGTGCCGATGCGCAGAAGATTTTCCGGAGCGTCGAGCGCGCCCTCGGGCAGCAGGTCATGCGCCTCGCGCTGGGGTACGGCGAGCACGACGGCGTCCGGTGTGAACGTCTCGCCGGGAACCTGAACGCGCGGGTTCCCGTTCTCGTCAGTAGAGATGGAGGTGACGCGTGTACGGACCTCGGTACGCACGCCCGCGGAGTCGAGCGCCTTGCGGGCCAGCCGGTCGTGCAGTTCGCCCAGCGGGACGCGAGCCCATCCGATGTCGGCCGCTCCCGGGTCGGACAGCAGACCGGTCTTGAACACCATCGCGGCGAGCCCCAGCGAGGCGTCGCCCGCGACCGCGTTGAGGGTGGCGACCCCGACCAGGTCCCACAGGGCCTCGACGGCACGCGCCGACTGACCGTGCGCGGTCAGCCAGCTGCCGAAGTCCTGCGTGTCCAGGGTCGGATCGGCGAGGTCGAGCCCCTTGAGCGCGAGCGCGGCACGGCCCACCCTGGCGCGCTCGGCGAGCGAGAGATGCGGATACGTCGCCAGGCTGCGCCCCAGATGCAGCGGCACCGGCAGGGCGTCGCGCCGCAGCCTGCCCAGCCGCCGTCCCTCGGGCTTCGCGAGGTCCAGCACCGGCACGTCGAGACGATCCTGCAGCGGTGCGAGCTCCGTCGCCTCGATCCGGTCGAGGAACCAGCGGTAGGCGGTGCAGCAGCGCAGATAGACGTGCTGTCCGTTGTCGACGGTCAGGTCGCCGCGCTGGAAGGAGAAGGCGAGCCCGCCCAGTCGCGGACGGCCTTCGAGCAGGGTGACGCGCACGCCGGCGTCGGCGAGGGCGAGGGCAGCGGTGATACCGGCGAGACCGCCGCCGATCACGACGGCGTCCCGCCCGGGTCGTCCCGGGATGTCGGCGACCAGTCCCTCGGACCGCGTGCCGTCGTTCATCGTGCGCCCTCCCCTGCGCGACCGCCGTGGTGGAACCGTGCACGGTCGGCCGTCGCAGTCAGGGACGCCGTGTCCCGGCGGAGGGTTGCGTGCCGCTTTTCTCCGCCCGCATCACCTTGGACCGGATTGTCCATCAGGCGCGCCTCCTGACGGTCCGCCGTGTCACGTTCCGGGCGTCCAGGCCGGACAGCCCGCGCACGGCGACGTAGGCCTTCTCCCGGCCGGGCAGCGAGACCCGGCCGCGCAGCACGGCCTCCGGGTCGCGCTCGATGCGGTCGAGCAGTCGGCGGTAGATGCCGGCCATGGCGGCGACACAGGCGCCGCTGCGCCGGTCGAGCATGGGCAGCAGCCGGTAGCCCTCGGCGAAAAGGGCGCGGGCCCGGCGCACCTCGAAGTGCACAAGGCCCGCGAAGTCGGAGCCCTCCGGCGGGGTCGGGCCGTTGAACCCGGCCGAGCAGCCGAACTTCGCGAGATCGTCGGAGGGCAGATAGGTGCGACCGCCCTCGGCGTCCTCGCGGACGTCTCTGAGGATGTTCGTCAGCTGCAGCGCGAGGCCCAGGGTGTCCGCGTACTCCGGGGCGCGCTCGGCGCCGCGCGCCCCCGGTTCCGTACCGAACACGCCGAGCGAGAGGCGGCCGATCGCGCCCGCGACGCACCGGCAGTAGACCTTCAGGTCGTCCCAGGTCTCGTAGGTCTCACCGCGCACGTCCATCAGCACGCCGTCGATCAGCTCGTCCAGGCCGCCGAGCGGGACCGGGAAGGCCTCGGCGGCGTGCGCGAGGGCGACCGCGACGGGATCGGTGTCGTCCTCGGCGACCTCCCCCTCGCGCACCCGGGTCAGCAGCGCCCGGGTGTCCTCGAGTCTCGCCGCCTTGACCTCGTCCGCCAGGTCGCCGTCGCCGATGTCGTCGACGCGCCTGGAGAACGCGTACAGCGCCGACATCGCGCGCCGCTTCGGCGTCGGCAGCAGTCTGATGCCGTACGCGAAGTTGCGCGCCTGATGTCCGGTGACGGCCTCGCAGTAGCGGTAGGCGGCGAGTACCGGTGCGGACACGTGTTGTTCGAACTCCACGGTCCGGATCACCCCTCTCCTCGCAGAGTCACGCCCACCTCGCGCAGCAGCTGGACCTTGCCGGGCTTGGGCGGGCCGGGAAGTACGTCGTATTCGGCGGCGGCGATCGCACGGATCGCCGCCCTTCCCCCCGCCACGAACCCCGCGAGCAGCAGCTTCAGCCTGCCCTGGACGCTACCCACCAGGGGAGCGCCTTCATTCAGGAGAACGCGGGCGCGTTCTGCTTCGTATGCGACCAGTGCGCGCACCGATGCGCCCGCGGTGGCCGTGGCGAGATCCGCCTCCTGGACATGGAACCGCTTCATGTCCTCGGCGGGCAGATAGATGCGGTCGCGGCCCAGGTCCTCGGTCACGTCCTGCAGGTGTTCGACGATCTGGAGTGCGGTGCAGATCGCGTCGGAGAGGCGAATCCGCTCGGGCGTCGAGGTGCCGGTGACGGACAGCACCAGACGGCCGACGGGGTTGGCCGACAGTTCGCAGTAGGCGAGCAGGTCGTCGTAGGTCTCGTAGCGGTTGACGAGCTGGTCCTGGCGGTTGGCGGCGATCAGTCCGCGGAAGGGCTCGGGGGTGATCGAGCGGCGGCGGACGGTGGGCTGCAGGCGGCGGAGGATGGGGTGGCGGGGTTCCCCGGTGAAGACGCGGTCCAGGTCGGCCTCGAAGGCGTCCAGGAGGAGCAGCCGGTCCTCGGCGTCGGCAGGCGACACGCCGAGCAGCCTGGCGTCGGCGCCGCCGGGGGCGAGGTCGCCGTCGCCGATGTCGTCGACGAGGCGCGCGAAGCCGTAGATGGCCATGAGGTCGTCGCGCCAGGCCCGGGGCAGGAAGAAGGGGGCCACGGGGAAGTTCTCGCCCGCGGCCTTGTCGAGCGTGCCGCGCTCCGTGTCGAGGGAGCGCGACATGCCGGTTCCCGTCACCGCTCGCCGCCCGGGGCGGGGACGGCACAGGCTGCTGCGCTGAGCTGGGGAGTTTCCGTAGCCATTGCCGTCACATCTCCCGTTCTACACCGCTGACCCAATACACACTATTTCGGACACGCCGCCCGGCCGTCGGTGCGACTGTCCCGCTTGAGGGTGTCGCGCATTATCGCCCCACTTTGCCGCGTTTCGGGACCGGTACAGCTTACGTTGTACAACGCAGTGAGCTTCCCTGGGGTGTCCTGCACATCACAACAACACACCGATTGGTGTCAAGATTCCTAAGGCGAGCCCGAGTTGACGTTTCCTTTGCAGACGCCGGGCCCCGCCGCTGGGGTTGCGGCGGGGCCCGGTGATCCGTCTGGCCGTTGTGTCCAGGCGGGAGTGGACTACTTGCCCGTGAACTTCTCGTACTCCTTGAGGACCTCTTCGGTCGGTCCGTCCATGCGCAGCTCGCCGCGTTCCAGCCACAGCACCCGGTCGCAGGTGTCGCGGATCGACTTGTTGTTGTGGCTGACCAGGAACACCGTGCCCGCCTGCTGGCGCAGCTCGCGGATGCGTTCCTCGGAGCGCTTCTGGAACTTGCGGTCACCGGTGGCCAGCGCCTCGTCGATCATGAGGACGTCGTGGTCCTTGGCGGCCGCGATGGAGAAGCGCAGCCGGGCCGCCATACCGGAGGAGTAGGTCCGCATCGGCAGGGTGATGAAGTCGCCCTTCTCGTTGATGCCCGAGAAGTCGACGATCTCCTGGTAACGCTCCCTGACCTGCTCGCGGGACATGCCCATGGCGAGGCCGCCGAGGATGACGTTCCGCTCGCCCGTCAGGTCGTTCATCAGGGCCGCGTTCACGCCCAGCAGGGACGGCTGGCCGTTGGTGTACACCTTGCCGCTCTCGGCGGGCAGCAGCCCGGCGATGGCGCGCAGCAGGGTCGACTTGCCGGAGCCGTTGGAGCCGATCAGACCGACGGCCTCCCCGCGGTAGGCGACGAAGGAGACGCCCTTGACGGCGTGCACCTTGCGCACCCCGCGCTCCTCGCCGCGCTTGAGGATGCGGCTGAGGGCGGCGGTGGCGCTGCCCTTGCCGGTCTTGGCGCCGTGCACGCGGTAGACGATGTGCAGCTCGTCCGCGATGACGGTGGGGATCCGCTCCCCCTGCTGCTCGGTGCTCGGCTCAGCCACGGCCGTACCTCTCCTCCGCCTTCCAGAAGTACACGAAGCCGCCCAGGGCGAACAGCACGGCCCAGCCGCCGGCGACCGCCCAGACGTGGTCGGGCAGGTTCTCGGCGCCGTAGCCGTCGATCAGGGCGAAGCGCATCAGGTCCATGTAGATCGCGGTGGGGTTCCACTGCAGGACGTTCGCCAGCCACTGCGGCTTGTCGGCCAGCATGACGGGGATGGAGAACATCACGCCGGACGCGTACATCCACGTCCGCATCACGAACGGCATGAGCTGGGCGAGGTCGGGGGTCTTGGCGCCCGCCCGGGCCATGATCAGCGCCAGGCCGGTGTTGAAGAGGAACTGCAGCGCCAGCACCGGGACGATCAGCAGCCACGACAGGTCCGGCAGACTGCCGAAGCCGGCGGCCACCGCGAACAGCACGATCATCGAGAAGAGCAGCTGCTGGAGCTGCTGCAGCGCGAACGAGATCGGCAGCGAGGCGCGCGGGAAGTGCAGCGCCCGCACCAGGCCGAGGTTGCCGGAGATCGCCCGCACGCCCGCCATCACCGAGCTCTGCGTGAAGGTGAACACGAACACGCCCGTCACCAGGAACGGGATGTAGACGTCGCGCGGCAGACCGCGGTTCGCCTTGAGGATCAGCCCGAAGATGAAGAAGTACACCGCGGCGTTCAGCAGCGGGGTCGCCACCTGCCACAGCTGGCCCAGCTTCGCCTGGCTGTACTGCGCGGTGAGCTTCGCCCGGGAGAAGGCCATGATGAAGTGACGCCGGTCCCAGAGCTGGCGGACGTACTCGGCGAGGGAGGGGCGGGCGCCGCTCACGCTCAGCCCGTACCGTGCGGCGAGCCGGCTCGCCGTGAGGCCCTCGTCGGGCGACACGGCCGCGCCGAGGGCGACCCTGTCGTCGTGCGTTGTCTCACTCACTGGTGGATAACCTTCGTCTTCGTGATGCCCGGCCTGTGCGGGCACGTCATCAGCCCGGTACCCCGATGGGGCCCGAACGCTCTCGGGAACGCTCGCTCCGTAGAAACGAGCTTGTCAGATCACAGGGGGCCGGCCCAGTCGGGTCAGCCGCCACACGGTACGCCACCTCATGGGCCGGCGCGGGCCGCACGGGGTGCTCCAGCCCTCCCGGAACCCGCCGAACCAGGCCCTCAGCGCGGGCCGCGAGGGACGGCGGACCAGGGTGAGCAGCATCCACACCCCGAGGTAGACAGGGACGAGGGGCGCGGGGAGGTTGCGGCGGGCGAGCCAGACCCGGTTGCGGGCGACCATGCGGTGGTAGACCGCGTGCCGCGAGGGGGCGGTCGTGGGGTGGTACAGCACCATGTCGGACCGGTAGTCGATCATCCAGCCCGCGTCTAGGGCCCGCCAGGCGAGGTCGGTCTCCTCGTGGGCGTAGAAGAACTCGTCCGGCAGTCCGCCGACCTCGGCGAAGACCCGGGTACGGACGGCGTTGGCGCCGCCGAGGAAGGTGGTGACCCGGGAGGAGCGCATCGGGTCGGCGGCACGCAGCCGCGGGACGTGCCGGCGCTGGGTGACCCCGGTCTCGGGGTCGGCGATGCGGAAGCTGACGATGCCGAGCCTCGGGTCGGCCGCGAAGGCCTGCCGGCACAGCTCGGCGGTGTCGTGGCCCGCGAGGAGGCCGTCGTCGTCGAGGAACATCAATATGTCGACGTCGCGGCCGCCGGGGCCGAAGGCCTCGATGCCGACGTTGCGGCCGCCGGGGATGCCGAGGTTCTCGGGCAGCTCTATCGTCCGGACGCCGTCCGGGACCTCCGGCACGGGCGAGCCGTTGCCGACCACGACCACCTCGACCGGATCGCCGTCCTGCTTGGCGACCGAGTCGAGGAGGGCGCGGAGCTCGTCGGGGCGGTTGCCCATCGTGATGATGACCGCGCCGACCTTCATGCCGCTCACTTCAGCCTGCTGGAGGCGAGGATGGACACCAGGTGCAGCAGGGTCTGCAGCAGCGCGATGCCGGCCAGGACGGCCACACCGAGCCGGGAGAAGAACAGGTCGCCGCGCGCCTGGTCGACGACCGCCAGCACCAGGATCAGCAGGGACGCCTCGATACCGAGGATCAGCCGGTGGAACTTGAAGGCCGCGGCGGCCCGGCGGGCCAGCGCCATGCCGGAGGAGCGCATCTCGGCGGCCGCCTCCTTGACCGGCGGCAGACCGCCCTGGTGCCGGGCGACCTGGACCAGGTCGGTCTCGGCCTTGATCAGGATGGCGCCGAGCGCGGCCAGCGTGCCGAGGAACGCCCACAGCCAGTCGATGCGGCCACTGCCCCACAGGTCGGCGGCGCGCAGCCCGAAGCCGACGAGGACGGCGGCGTCGGTGAGGTAGGCGCCGACCCGGTCGAGATAGACGCCGTTCAGCGAGTACTGCTTCTTCCAGCGCGCGATCTCGCCGTCGACGCAGTCCAGCAGCAGATACATCTGGACGCAGAACACGCCGAGCACGGCGCCCGCGATCCCCGGCACCAGGAGCGCCGGGGCCGCGAGCACGCCGAAGACGGTCATCAGGTACGTGAGCTGGTTGGGCGTGACCCTGGTGTTCACCAGGTAGCGGTCGACCCGCAGGGACACCTCACGCATGTAGAGGCGTCCCATCCAGTGCTCACCGCTGCGCCGGTCCTTGACCCCAGCGGGGTGGACGACCGGACGGAGTTCAGCTACCGATGGCCTTGACATAGTCGGCGTAGATGTCCTTGATCTGGTCGGTTTTCAGGTCGAGGTGTTCGAGGATGGTGTAGCGGCCGGGCCGGGTCTCCGGCGCGAACTCCACGGCGCGGACGAACTCGTCCACCGTGAAGCCGATCTCCTCCGGCAGCACCGGAAGCCCGTGCCGGCGCAGCACCTCGGCCATGTCGGCCGACTCCTCGTGCGCGCCCCGCAGGAACATCGCGAAGGCGGCACCGAGGCCGCACTGCTCGCCGTGGCTCGCCGCGCGCTTGGGGTACAGCAGGTCGAAGGCGTGGTTGATCTCGTGACACGAGCCCGACGCCGGACGTGAGTCGCCCGAGATGGACATGGCGACACCGGTGAGGACCAGCGCCTCCGCGAGCACCTGGAGGAAGCGGTTGTCGCCGACTCCGCCCGGGTGCCTGAGCACCGCCTCGCCGGCCTGGCGGGCCATGGCCGCGGCGAGACCGTCGATCTTCTCGCCCTTGACCCGGTTGGCCAGCTCCCAGTCGGCGATCGCGTTGATGTTGGAGATCGCGTCACCGATGCCCGCTCGCACGAACCGCACCGGGGCCTCGCGGATGACGTCGAGGTCGATGACGGCCGCTATCGGGTTGGGCACGCCGTACGATCCGCGGCCGGCGTCGTTGTCGAGGGTGGCGACGGGCGAGCACAGACCGTCGTGCGCGAGGTTCGTCGGTACGGCGACCAGGGGCAGCCCGATCCGCGCCGCCGCGAACTTGGCACAGTCGATGATCTTGCCGCCGCCGAGCCCGACGACCGCGTCGTAGTGGCCGGCCTTCATCTCGCCGGCCAGCCGGATCGCGTCGTCGAGGGTACCCCCGCCGACCTCGTACCAGGTGGCGCCGGGCAGTGAGGGCTCCAGCCGCTCGCGCAGCCGGGCGCCGGAGCCGCCGCTGACGGCGACCGCCAGCCTGCCGGAGTGCGAGATGCGCTCGTCCGCGAGCACACAGGCCAGGTCGTCGAGGGCACCCGCGCGGATGTCCACGACCACCGGTGAGGGAATCAGCCTCGTCAGTACTGGCACGCGATCTCCCGTCCGCGGGCGAGATCGTCGTGGTTGTCGATCTCGACCCACTTGACGTCGCCGATCGGCGCCACGTCGATCCGGAAGCCGCGGTTCACGAGCTCCTGGTACCCGTGCTCGTAGAACTGCTGCGGGTCGCTCTCCCAGACCGTCTTCAGGGCGTCGGCCAGCTCCGGGGCGGCGTCGCCCTCGATGAGGGTGACGCCGATGTACTCGCCGGTGGCCTCGGCGGGGTCCATCAGCTTGGTGATCCTCGTCATGCCCTTGTCGGGGTCGACGACGACCTTCATCTCCTCGTCGGCGAGGTTCTTCACGGTGTCCAGGGCCAGGATGATGCGCCGGCCCTCGCCGCGCGCGGCGAGCAGGGTCCTCTCGACGGAGACGGGGTGGACGGTGTCGCCGTTGGCGAGGATCACCCCGTCCTTGAGGGCGTCACGGCCGCACCACAGGGAGTAGGCGTTGTTCCACTCCTCGGCCTTGTCATTGTCGATGAGGGTGAGCTTGAGGCCGTACTTCTGTTCCAGGGCCGCCCTGCGCTCGTACACGGCCTCCTTGCGGTAGCCGACGATGACGGCGACCTCTTTCAGGCCGATCTCGGCGAAGTTGCCGAGGGTCAGGTCGAGCACCGTGATCGAGTCCTCTATGCCCGCGGGCCCCACCGGCACCAGCGCCTTCGGCAGGCTGTCGGTGTAGGGGCGCAGACGCCGCCCGGCGCCCGCCGCCAGCACGAGGCCGATCATGCGGTTTCTCCTTCGTCGTGTACGGCGGGAGCCCCAGCGGACACCCAGAAGCGGATGCTCTCGACGAGCACCACCAGGGCGACGGCCACGGCGAGGACCGTGAGCGCGACCTTGAACTGCGAGGCGGTGAGCGCGGCGGCCAGGACCGTGACGAGCAGCGTCCGTCCCTCGTGCCCCCCGACGGCGCGCACCAGCCAGGCCGGGGGCGCTCCGGCGTTGCCACGGATGCGGTACACCGTGTCGTAGTGATGGTAGGCGACCGCGGCCACCAGCCCGAAAGCCGCGGGCAGCACTCCGTTTACCCCGGATTCGGCCGCCAGCACCAGGACGGTGCCGTACTCGGCGGCGCGGAGGACGGGGGGAACGAGCCAGTCGAGGGCGCCTTTGAGGGGACGGGAGACGGCGACGGCGGAGAGCAGGACGTAGCCGACGGCGGCCAGTGCGGTGGGCCAGGCGGCGCCCCAGAGTGCGGCGGAGATCACTACGAGGAGACCGCCGGCGAGGGCACTGACGGGTGCCGGGACGCGGGGGGCGACCCGTGCCGTCAGTTCGGCGAGCGGCCCGCCGTCCGCGAGGTCCGCCAGCGCCCGCGCGACCCGGTCGGTGCGCCGTGCCTTGCGCGTCAGCGACCGCAGGACCCGGCCCGTCGTGGTGTAGGTCGCCGCGACCGCGCAGCCGATGAGCAGGGCGTAGAAGGTGATCCGGGGAGTCGTGGCCGCCGTGAGGACCGCGATCATCGCCCAGCGCTCGCCGATCGGCAGCACGATCATGCGCCGTACCCACACCGTCCAGCCGACGCCGTCGAGCTTGTCCGAAAGGGCCGCCGTGGGGCTGGTGTTGGCGGTGGCGTCGTGGTTGGCCTCGTTGAAGGAGAAGTCCACGACGTGGCGGCAGGTCTGCAGGACCATCGCGCCGAGGGCCAACGCCCATACGTCGTCGCCGTTGCGGGCCGCTCCCAGAGCGAGCCCCGCGTAGTACGCGTACTCCTTGATCCGGTCGAAGGTGGCGTCCAACCAGGCGCCCAGCGTGGAGTACTGCAGGGAGTAGCGGGCCAACTGGCCGTCGGTGCAGTCCAGTACGAAGGACGCGATCAGCAGGACGCCGGCCGCGACGAACCCGGGCCGGGTGCCGGTGGCCGCGCACCCCGCGGCGATCAGCGCGGTGAGCAGGGAGGCGGTGGTGACCTGGTTGGGGGTCAGTCCGCGGCGGGCGCACCAGCGGGCGATGTAGCGGGAGTAGGGGCTGATGAAGAAGGTGGTGAAGAAGCCGTCCCGGGACTTCACGGCCGACTTCAGGCGTACGGCCTCGTCGTCGACGGCGGCGACGGCCTGCCGTGCCTCGTTGCGGTCCTGCGGGTCGGCGGGGACGGCGGCGACCAGGCTGCCGAGTTCGGGGCGGTGCACCTCGGCGCCGTCGTCGGCCAGGGCGGTGACGACACGGTCGGGGAGGCTCTCCACGGCCAGGGCCGTACCGCCGGTGGAGTTCACGCCGGCCAGGGCCGCGCCGCCGCCCGTCGAGTTCTCCTCGGCCAGGGCCCTGATGAGGGTCGCCCGGCCCTCGGGCTGTGCGGTGACGGCGCCGGGGACGGCGGCGAGGGCGAAGCGCGGGTCGGTCAGACCGAGGCGCAGGGCGTGCGGGTGGCCGACGAAGCGGGCGTCGACGAGGGCCACCCGCTGGTCGTACGGCGCCTCGGCGACGAGCCGCTCGGCGTCCGCGTCATCGGCGGCGGTCCGTACGTCGAAGCCGAGGGACCGCAGATCGCCCTCGATCGACGATCCGGGGACCGGCTGACCGGTGAGGATGGCGGTCGACAACCGAACTCACTCCCTGGGTGCCGACGCGGGGCGCCGGTGACGTGCACGGGTGGGGCGCCCCTTGGCTGCACCAGGCGGGCGGCATGTCGGCAGAGGCTATCGGATGACCGGAGTACGCCGTTCACCGGCCGTTCATGAGCCGATCAACGCCGTCTCCCCCGGCCTTTGCCGCGATCATCATCGGTGATCCGGGGTCCCGCCCACAAACCGCGCTTCGCAGACCGGGCATCCCGGACATCGGGATCGCCCCCGCGACCTCGGCATAAGGTGGGCGTCCATGACATGGCTGATCACGGGCGGGGCGGGATACATCGGGGCCCATGTGGCGCGGGCGATGGCCGGGGCCGGGGACACGGTCGTCGCCCTCGACGACCTCTCGGCCGGGTACCCCGAGCGCCTGCCGGCCCACGTCCCGCTCATCGAGGGGTCGGCGCACGAACCCTCCCTGCTCAAGCGGGTGTTCGCCGAGTACGACGTGACGGGCGTCGTCCATCTCGCCGCGCGCAAGCAGGTCGCCGAGTCGGTGGCGCGGCCCACCCGTTACTACGAGGAGAACGTCGGCGGACTCGCGAGGCTCCTGGAGGCGACCGCGGAGGCGGGGATCAGCCGGTTCTTGTTCTCCTCCTCGGCGGCCGTGTACGGCGACCCGGACGTGGAGCTGATCACGGAGGACACCCCGTGCGCCCCGGTGAACCCCTACGGCGAGACCAAGCTCACCGGCGAGTGGCTGGTGCGGGCGGCGGGCCGGGCGCACGGCATCGGGACGGTGTGCCTGCGCTACTTCAACGTCGCGGGGTCCGCCGCGCCCGAGCTGGCCGACACGGGTGTCTTCAACATCGTGCCGATGGTCTTCGACCGGCTCACCCGTGACGAGGCCCCGCGGATCTTCGGCGCCGACTACCCGACACCGGACGGCACCTGCGTCCGCGACTACATCCATGTCGCCGACCTCGCGGAGGCGCATCTGGCCGCGGCGCACCGCCTGGAGGCGGGCGCGAGCGGCGATCTGACGGTCAACATCGGTCGCGGCGAGGGCGTTTCCGTGCGCGAGCTGATCACGGTCATCGGCGAGGTGACCGGCGTCGACCGGGCCCCGGTGGTCGAGGGCCGTCGCCCCGGCGACGCGCCTCGCGCCGTCGCCTCCGCCGCGCGGGCCGCCCGGGAACTGGACTGGACGGCCCGGCTCGGGGTGCGGGAGATGGTGGAGTCCGCCTGGCGGGGCTGGCAGCACCACCACGGCGCATGAACCGGCCTCCGACCTGTCTGCGCCGCGCCTTCCGGCTGGAGCCGGCCGGCCATGCGGAACACGAGGCGGGGCTGTGCCACTGAGGCCGGTGGTGCGCTCCCGGAGCGGAACGCAGCCGTCCGGCGCGCACGCGCGTCCTTAAGCCCCACAGCCCCACCCCGGACGGTTCCCCGCCGACGGCAGGGGGCACGATCACCTACCGGGCCCCTCGTCCGGCGTCGACCGGTGACGGCCGTGGCCCGCGGAGCGCGCGGGACATGCGGGCGTGCCGGGAAGTGCCGGGAGTGCCGGATTCGTGCGGCACACTTGGGGCGCGAAGACCGATGCGAAGGATGGGTATGCCGATCACACCTGCCACCGCGACGCACAGTCCGTCGAACGGCACCGCAGACGCGATTTTGCTGGAACTGGTCGACGAGGACGGCGTCACGATCGGCACCGCGGAGAAGCTCGCCGCCCACCAGCCACCGGGCCGGCTGCACCGCGCCTTCTCCGTCTTCCTCTTCGACGAGCACGGCCGCCTGCTGCTGCAGCAGCGGGCGCTCGGCAAGTACCACTCCCCCGGTGTGTGGTCCAACACCTGCTGCGGCCATCCCTATCCCGGAGAGGCGCCCTTCGCGGCGGCGGCCCGGCGGACGTTCGAGGAGCTGGGGGTCTCCCCGTCGCTGCTCGCCGAGGCGGGCACGGTGCGCTACAACCACCCGGACCCGGACTCGGGGCTGGTCGAGCAGGAGTACAACCACCTCTTCGTCGGCATGGTGCAGTCCCCGCTGCGGCCCGACCCGGAGGAGGTCGGCGAGACCGCCTTCGTGACCCCCGCCGAGCTGGCCGAACGGCATGCCAAGGACACCTTCTCGTCCTGGTTCATGACCGTGCTCGACGCGGCCCGCCCGGCGATCAGGGAGCTGACGGGCCCGTCGGCCGGCTGGTGACGCCCGTCAGGGCACCCGCAGGGGCTTGAGCGGCAGGGCGGCCCAGATCACCTTGCCGCCGCCCGCGGTGTGCTCGACGTCGCACACCCCGCCCGCCTCCCGGGCGATCTCGCGGACCAGCAGCAGACCCCGGCCACCGGTCTGCCCGTGGTCCGCCTCCAGGGCGGTGGGACGGTAGGGATGGTTGTCCTCCACGGACACCCGCACCCACTCGGCCCCGACGGCGACCTCCACGGCGAGCATCGGCGACAGCAGCGCCGCGTGTTTGACGGCGTTCGTGACCAGCTCCGAGACGATGAGCAGCAGACCGTGCGCCAGGTCGTCGGAGACGGGTACGCCCTGGCGGTGCAGCAGGTCCCGCACGGCGTGCCGGGCCTGCGGGACCGAGGCGTCCACGGCGGGGGCGGTGAACCGCCAGACGCCCTCGTAGGGCAGCGGATCCGGCGGCTTTGGACCCGACCCGCCCCCGTGGTTCTCCATCGTCAGGTCGCCACCCTCGCGCTCGATTGTCACCACACGTCGAGTGTTGGTAACGAAGCGCATCGCTCCCGAGTACTGAACAGAAGTCAGCAACTATCGAGCGTTCGTGACCGTCCGCGCACGAGTCGGTCGGTTCTCGGACCGCTCCTGTCCCTCCGGGTGTCGTAAGTCTCGCCGATCCCTTCTTGATCGCGCACACGACGTGGCGGTTAGCATCCGGCCATGGAGCCCCAGCTGCTGCACACCGTCGCCGACGCGGTCGCCACGGTCGTCATCCGTCATCCGGCGAAGCGCAACGCCATGACGGCCGCGATGTGGGCGGCCCTGCCGCCGCTGCTCGCCACTCTCGCCGCCGACCCGGCGGTCCGTGCGCTGGTGCTCACGGGAGAGGGCGGGACGTTCTGCGCCGGGGCCGACATCTCCACGCTCCGGGAGTCGCCCGAGGAGGCGCAGCGGCTCGCGGTGCGGGCGGAGGAGGCCCTGGCGGCGTTTCCCAAGCCGACGCTGGCCGCGATCCGCGGGCACTGCGTGGGCGGCGGGGCGCAGCTGGCGGGCGCCTGCGATCTGCGGTTCGCCATGGAGGGCGCGCTGTTCGGGGTGACGCCGGCGAAGCTCGGGATCGTGTATCCGGCCTCCTCCACCCGGCGGTTGGTGTCGCTGGTGGGACCGGCGACCGCCAAGTACCTGTTGTTCTCCGGGGAGTTGATCGACACCGGGCGGGCGCTGCGCACCGGCCTGGTGGACGAGGTGCTGCCCGAGGGCGAACTGGCCAAGCGCGTCGCGGAGTTCACCCGGATCCTGGTCTCCCGCTCGCAGCTGACGCAGGCCGCGGCGAAGGAGTTCGTCAGCGGGCGGACCGACCGGGACGCGCACTGGAGCGAGCAGGCCCGCACCGGCGGCGACACCGAGGAGGGGGTCGCCGCGTTCCTGGAACGCCGTCAGCCGCGCTTCACGTGGTCGGCTCCTGGCCGAGGATGAACCGGCTGCGTGAGCGCATGAGTTCGACGACGTCCGCGGGCGCCTTGTGCGGGGACCCCGCGTCGTAGGGCGGCTGCGGGTCGTACTCGATCCCGAGCTGCACGGCCTGCGCGACGAAGTCACCGGCGATACGGCCCAGCAGGGCGAGGCCCATGTCGATGCCGGAGGAGACCCCGGCCGCGGGGGGGGGGGTGGGGGGCGGGGGCCCCCCCCCCCCCCCCCGGGGGGGGGGGGGGGGGGGGGCGCGCGGGACGGCGGGCCCCGCGGGGGGGGGGGGGGGCGCGCCCCCGGCCGGCGGCGCAGGGG